>NZ_AFWY03000034.1:0-87203 GCF_000231075.2 Amycolatopsis sp. ATCC 39116
ACGGACCGCCGCGGCCCCGAGCGGCAGGTCGAGCCAGAAGACCCAGCGCCAGGACGTGGCGTCGGTGAGCCAGCCGCCGAGCAGGGGACCGGCGACCGTGGCGATCGCGTACACGGCGCCGAGCGGCCCGAGGAATGCGGCGCGCTCGCGGGCGGGCACGGCGCCGGCCACCACGGCCTGCGGCAGCACCAGCAGGCCGGCGCCGCCGAGGCCCTGCGCCAGCCGCGCGGCGGCCAGGAGGCCGACGTCGCCGGCGAACCCGCAGGCGGCGGACGCGGCCACGAACACCGCGATCGAGAGGGTCAGCACCCGCCGGTGGCCGAAGCGGTCGCCGAGCGCGCCGGCGGCCGGCATCGCGGCGGTCAGCGCCAGCGCGTACGCGGTGACGACCCACGAGACACGCGAGGGCGCACCCAGTTCGGCGACGATCGCGGGCAGCGCGGTGGCGACGATCGTCTGGTCGAGCGCGCCGAGCGCCGTGACGAGCACGAGGCAGCCGAACAACGCGCGACGCCTGGTGCGGGGTGGGGCGAGGGGCACGGGACTCCCTGGGATGGCTGGATGCGGTGAGGTGGGCGGGCGTGGAGTGGGGGCGCGGCGCCGGGCAGACGGGCGGCGGGTGATCTCCACGTGGCGCCCGCCGTGGGATGGGGCACCGCGTCCCGCGGGCGTGCGGCGGGGCGCGACGTCCGCGAGGTGCCCGGTGGGCACGGAGGAGGCCTTGGGTGGCGGGGTGCGGCGAGGTGGGTGACCGATGTGAGGTGTGGGGGCGCGGGAAAGCCCTCGGCCGGCGGGTGGGTGCGGCGAGGTGGGTGAACGGCGCTTGGTGCCCGTTGCGGGGCGGCGGCACGGCGCCGCGCCGCTGCGCGGCGGGCGGCGCCCTCCGGTGGCCGGGTGCGGCGAGGCGGCTGAACAGCGCCCGAAGCAGGGCTAGAGACACGGACGACTCCCTGGCAGCGACGGCGGCGACCGGGCGCGGGGAGGGGTCGGCTCCCCGACGGGCGGCTCGCGGGCGCACCCCGCCGTCGCCGGGATTATGCACCACCGGCACCACGGCCCAGCGGGCCCAACAGGACATTTCCGCAGGTCAAGCGCGCGACATCGCTTCCATGGATAAGCAGAATCCGAACTATGAATTTCCTTTACCATGGGGTCGTGCCGCATCGTGGTCAGGGTCTTCCCCGGCGCCACGACGGCGCCGTGTGCGCAAAGGAGCGGCACTGTGGACATCACCAGCGACGTCACCCCGCGGGTGACGCCCGGACACGCGGTCCGGCTCGGATGGCGGGAGAAGCTCGGCTACGGCGCGGGCGACCTCGCCTCGAACCTCTCCTGGAACCTGGTCGGCGGCTTCCTGCTCTACTACTACACCGACGTGGCCGTGGTGCCGGTCGCCGCGCTCGGCACCCTGTTCCTCGTCGCCCGCCTGCTGGACGCGATCATCGACCCGGCGATCGGCGTGCTGGTCGACCGCACGCGCTCCCGCTGGGGCAAGGCGCGGCCCTACCTGATCTTCGCGTCGATCCCGTTCGGCGTGCTCGGCGTGCTCACCTTCACGGTCCCGGACATCGGCGACACCGGGAAGCTGATCTACGCCTTCCTCACCTACCTGACGCTCGGCCTGCTGTTCTCGCTGGTCAACGTCCCGTACAGCTCGCTGCTGCCGATGATGACGCGGGACTCGCAGGAACGCATGCAGATGGGCGGGCTGCGCGCGATCGGCAGCTCGGTCGGGTCGATCATCGTCACCGCGGGCACCACGCCGTTCGTGGCCCTGCTCGGCGGCGGGAACGAGCAACGCGGCTGGACGATCGCGACGCTGATCTTCAGCGTGCTGTCCGTCGGGTTCTTCGTGTTCACCTTCGTGGCCTGCAAGGAGCGCTACGCCCTGCCCCCGGAGACCGACGCGCTCCGTCCCGGCGCGGCGCTGCGGACGTTGTGGGGCAACAAGGTCTGGAAGATCACCTTCGTCTACGGCGTGCTCAACTTCGTGCGCCTGGGCATGGTGCTCGCGGTGACCGTCTACTTCGCACTCGCCGTGCTGCACGCGCCGTGGGCGATCTCGGTCCTGCTGCCGCTGGTGTCCGGCGCGATGATCGTCGGCGGGTTCGTCGCCCCGGCCTACTACCGGCGCTTCGGCAAGCGGCGCGGCAACGTCCAGGCGCTGGCCGTCGGGTTCGTCTTCTGGGCGGCGATGATCCCGCTCGAGAGCAACTTCCCGGCGTTCCTCACCTGCTACATCGTCGGCACGCTGGCGATCAACCTGTCGATGGTCTCGATGTTCACCATGGTCGCCGACACGGTCGAGTACCAGCAGTGGCGGTTCGGCACCCGCAACGAGGGGCTGCTCTCGTCGGGCATCAGCTTCGCCACCAAGGTCGGCTCGGCGGTCGGCTCGGCCGCCGTCGCCTACGGGCTGGGCGTTGCGGGGTACACGCCCGGCGAGGCGTCCGGCCCGGCGCTCACCGCGATCCGCCTGATGTTCTACGGCGCCCCGCTGCTGCTGATCGTGTTGCAGGCGCTGACGATGCTGTTCTGGGACCTCGACGGCAAGCACGAGCAGATGGCCGCGGACATCGACCGCGCCACCCGCGCGAAGGAGGAGGACTGACGTGAACCCGTCCGACGGCGCCGAATTCCGGCGGGCGCTGGGCCACTACCCGACCGGCGTCTGCGTGGTCACCGCCGGCGCCGGGATCGCGATGGTGGTCGGCACCTTCACCTCGGTGTCGCTGGACCCGCCGCTCGTGGGTTTCCTGCCCGACCGGGCCAGCACCTCGTGGCCGCGGATCCGGGAGACCGGGCGGTTCTGCGCGAACGTGCTCGCGGCCGGGCAGGAGGAGCTGTGCCGGGACTTCGTGCGCAAGGCGCCGGACCGGTTCGCCGTGCACGGCCTGCCCGGCCCGGCGCCGTACGGGCCACGCCTGTGCGGCACGGTCCTGCGGGTCGGCTGCGACATCGAAGCCGTGCAGCCGGCCGGCGACCACGAGCTGGTGCTGGGCCGGGTGCGAGTGCTGGAGGTCGACCCCGAGGCGGGCGAGCCGATGGTGTTCCTGCGCGGCCGCTACGCCGCGGCGGCGGTGCCGGCGTGATCCCGGTGTCGCCCGCGGTGACCGGCGTGCCGTACGGTCGGCCCGTGGAGAGCGTGAACGCCCGGGTCCGGGAGCCCAAGCAGGAACGCAGCAGGCTGTCGTTCGACAAGGCGCTGGACGCGGTGATCGCCCTGCTGGTCGAGCACCGCTCGGACTCCTTCACCCTCGCCGACGTCGCCCAGCGCGCCGGCGTGTCCACCGGGTCGATCTACGGCCGGGTGAGCAGCAAGGACGACCTGATCCGCACCGCGCACGCCCGTGAGATGGAGCGGATCGCCGAGGAGCAGCGCGCCGCGTTCGCCGCCGAGCCTCCCGCGGGGGAGACGTTCGGCGAAGCGGTCGAGCGGGTCATCGGCACGGCCGCGGAGCTGTTGCGCCGCAACGCCGCCGTGCTCGGCCCGTTCATGCTGCTGGCCAACACCGACCCGCAGATCGCCGAGCTGGGCGGTGCGGCGCACGCGGAGCTGCGGGACGCGTTCGTCGACGCGCTCGTCCAGCGCGAGGACGAGATCGGCCACCCCGATCCGCACCGCGCGCTGGAGTGGAGCTTCACCGTCGTGTACAGCGTGCTGGCCCGCTGGCTCGCGCTGGGCAGCACGCAGCAGGCCTCCGGCGAGGGGGAGTGGTCGGACATCCTGGCCGACCTCGCGCGGATGGTGCTGGCGTTCCTGACCCAGCCGGAACCGGCGCCCAGGAAGCGCCGGCGCTAGCACTTCCCGCGGATGGCGCTGGCTTTTTCGCGCCCGCAAAACTAGAATCATCATTCTGAATCTAAACCAGGAGGAACCCCGGTGACCGCTCCACCCGACCGCCCGCGCCGCGGCGTGAGCCTGTACTCGTTCCAGGAGGAGTACTTCCTGCGCACCATGTCCGTCGAGGACTGCGTCGCCGCCGCCGCGGCCATGGGCGCCACGGGGATCGAGATCATCCCGGAGCAGTCCATCCCCGGCTACCCGGTGGTGACGGACGAGTTCGCCGAGCGGTGGCACGGCTGGATGGCCGCCTACGGCACGACCCCGGTCGCCACCAACGCCTTCCTCGACACCAAGCTCCACGCCGACCGCTGGCTCACCCTCGACGAGCAGGTCGCCTCCGTGCGCCGCGACATCGACATCGCCGTCCGGCTCGGCGCGGGCATCGTCAAGGCCACCATCAACTTCTCGCCCGAGGTGATGGCCGCCGCCGCGCCGTACGCCGAGGACCGCGGCGTACGGCTGCTGCTCGAAGTGCACGCGCCGTTCCACTTCTCCCACCCGTGGATCCTCGAGCACCTCGAAGTGATGCACCGCGCCGGGCCGCACGTGCTCGGGCTGATGCCGGACATGGGTGTGCACGTCCGTCGGTTCCCGCGCGTGGTCAGCGAACGCGCCCTGCGCGACGGCGCGGACCCCGCGCTGGTCGACTACATCGTCCGGACCTACGACGACCACGGCGACACCCACGCGCTGATGGACATCGTGAACTACCGCGGCGGCGGGCCGGTCGAGTTCGGCCTGGCGCGCCAGGCCACCCACTACATCTGGACCGAGCCGAAGGAGATGCTGGAGCACCTGCCGTTCATCGGGCACGTGCAGGCGAAGTTCTACGAGATGACCGACGAGGGGTACGAGTACAGCATCCCCTACGACGAGATCGTGCCGGTGCTCGCCGGCGGCGGGTTCACCGGCTACCTGTCCAGCGAGTACGAGGGCAACCGGCACATCCAGGACGCCCACCCCGTCGACAGCGTCGAGCAGGTGCGCCGCCAGCAGGAGATGCTGGCGCGGCTGCTCGGCGAGTGAGGAGACCCGATGTTCGACCAGTACATCGTGTGCGGCCTGCGCGCCCGCGAACGATCCGGCGGCGAGGTGGAGGTGCGGATGCCCTACTACCGCGGGCTGTTCCTGTCCATGGTGGAGGCCGTCGACCTCGTGCTCGACGGCGTCCCGGTGCCGCCCGGGCGCACCACGTTCACCGTGCACGGCAACACCTACACCTTCGCCGAGATGCCCGGGATCACCGGCGACCGGTGGGAGATGGGGGAGCGGGCGGTGCTGGGTTTCGACACCGGCGAGCCGCTCGCGCCGGGTGAGCACGACGTGGAAGTGTCCGTGCGCCTGCGCATCTCCTACATGCCGGTGCCCGGTGGCGGGCGCGACCGCAAGCGGCTGGTGGCGGCGTGAGGGCCTTCCCCGGCGCGGTGGACGTGGCGATCGTCGGGAGCGGACCGTGCGGCGCCGCGTACGCGCGGATCCTGTCCGAGACCCGGCCGGACCTGCGGCTGGCCACGTTCGAGACCGGGCCGATGCTGGCCGACCCGCCCGGCGTCCACGTCAAGAACATCGCCGATCCGGTCGCGCGGGAGCGGGCGCAGCGGCGCTCGGAGGGGCCGGGCGGCGCGGCGCGCGGGCGGCCGGGGACGTTCCTCCTCGGCGGCGACGCGCTGCCCGCCGCGGCGATGTCCAGCAACGTCGGCGGGATGGGCGCGCACTGGACGGCCGCCTGCCCGCGGCCGGGTGAGAGCGAGCGGATCGGGTTCCTGCCGGACCTGGACGACCTGCTCGGCGAGGCGGAACGGCTGCTCGGGGTGTCCGCGCACGCCTTCGACGACGCGCCGTTCGCCGCCGAGGTCCGCAAGCGGCTCTCCGCCGAGTTCGACCCCGGCCGTGACGAGGACCGGCGGGTGCGGCCGATGCCGCTGGCCGTGCGGTGCGAGCCGGACGGCTCGCTGGTCTGGTCCGGCGCGGACGTCGTGTACGGCGACGCGACCCGGCGCAACGAGCGGCACACGCTGTTCCCGGAAGCGTTGGTGACGCGTGTGCTCGTCGAGGACGGCCGCGCGGCGGGCGTGCTGGTGCGGGACCTGCGGGACCTGCGGGACGGCGGCGAGCACGAGGTCCGCGCCACGCGGGTCGTGGTCGCGGCCGACGCGCTGCGCACGCCGCAACTGCTGTGGGCGTCCGGGGTGCGGCCGCCCGCGCTCGGCCGATACCTCAACGACCAGCCGCAGGTGGTGTTCGCGGTGCGGTTGCGCGATGTCGGGCCTGCGGACACCGATCCACGCGGCCGGTCGCGGATCGTGCGGCAGAGCGGGGTGAGCTGGGTGCCGTTCACCGATGCCGAGCCGTTCCACGGCCAGGTGATGCAACTGGACGCGTCCCCGGTGCCGCTGGCGCCGGACGACGTGCCCGCGCCCGGGTCGATCGTCGGGCTCGGCTGGTTCTGCGCCAAGGACGTGCGGGCCGAGGACCGGATCGTGTTCGACGACGCGGCGCGCGACGGCTACGGCATGCCCGCGATGCGCATCGAATACGGGCTCACGCCGCGGGACGAAGCCGCGCTGGACGCCGCCCGCGCCGCGGTGCGCCGGGCCGCTTCGGCGCTGGGTGAGCCGCTGGACGACGAGCCGATCACGCTCGCCGCCGGCGCGTCGCTGCACTACCAGGGCACCGTCCGAATGGGACTCGCCGATGACGGGACCTCGGTGTGCGACCAGGACTCGCGCGTGTGGGGCGTCGAGGGCCTGCACGTGGCGGGCAACGGCGTCATCCCCACCGCGACCGCCTGCAACCCGACCCTGACCTCGGTCGCGCTGGCCGTCGCCGGCGCCCGGCGCATCGCGGAGGAGATCTGATGGACGTGTCGAAGATCGCGACGGTGGTTCCGGTCGCCGACCTGGCCGCCGCCGTCACCACGTGGACGCGGCTGCTGGGCGCGGAACCGGCGTTCGTCGACGGCGACCGGTGGGCGCAATTCGACGTGGCCGGGGCGCGGGTGGCGCTGGCCGGGACCGACAGCGTGACCTCGCAGCCCGCGCTGCTGCTGCGGGTCGCCGACGTGGCGGCCGCCCGAGCCGAGGCCGCGGCGGCGGGCCTGAAGACCGGCGAGGTCGAAGAAGGCCCGCACGAGCTGCGGTGTCTGGTGTGGACGGACGAGGGCGCCGAGATCGTGCTGCACAGCGGGAGGGTGGCGTGAGCTGTCCCTTCACCGATCCCCGCGCGTTGTTCGGCGACCTGGCGGAGGCCCGTTCGCGACCAGGCCTGACCTGGAGCGAGTCGATGGGGCGCTACGTAGTGTCGCGCTACGGCGACATCGTCGAGGCGCTGCACCAGCCGGAGGTGTTCTCCTCGAGGCCTGCCGTGCCCGAACTGCCGTCACCGTGGCGGGAGAGGTTCGCCGGCCGGGTTCCGGACCGGGGCACGTTGCTGGGGCACGACAACCCCGACCACGACCGGCTGAGAGCCGCGGTCAACACGTTCTTCATGCCGCGACGCCTGGCCCGGTTCGAACCCTGGATCGAGCGGAACGCGCACGCCCTGATCGACGAGTTCGCCGACCGCGGTGAGATCGAGCTGAAACGCCACTTCGCCCTGCCGCTGCCGTTGCGGACCATTGCCCACATCGTCGGCCTGGACGTGGACAAGGCCGACTGGATCGGGTTTGCGCTGGCATTCTTCCTCGGGCCGAAGGACACCCACTACCGGGCGTCGCCCGAGGAGAAGGCCGATGCGCTGCTGGAGTTGCACGAACACATCCGCGAGGTGATGGCGGACCGCAGGCGCGACCGCCGCGACGACCTGATCAGCCACGTCTGGAACGTGCGCGACAGCGGCGAGGCCGAGATGACCGACTTCGAAATGCTGTCCCTGTTCCCCGGCCTGATGCTGGCCGGACACGAGACGTCGTCGAACCTGCTGTGCACGGGGCTGGCCCACCTCCTCTCGCGCGACGGCGCGTACGAGGCGGCACAGCACGACGACGCCAGCCGGGCCCGGGCACTGGAAGAGTTGCTGCGGTACGAATCGGCGATCACCGGAATGCCGCGGGTGGTCACCCGCGACACGGAGCTGGGCGGGACCCGGTTGCGGGCGGGTGACGAGGTCTTCCTCGCCTACGCCTCGGGGAGCCGGGACGGTTCCGTGTTCGACAACCCGGACGGCGTCCTGCTCGACCGCGGGTTCGAGCGACCACACCTGGGGTTCGGCCAGGGCGTCCACGCCTGCCTCGGCGCGCCGCTGGCGAGGCTGCTGCTCAAGACCGAGTTGCGCGTGATCCACGAGCGACTCCCCGGACTCCGGCTCGCGACGCCGTACGACGAGTTGGAGTACGGTCCGGTCGGCGAAGGGCGCGGCGTGCCGGAACTGCTCGTGCGGTGGAACCCCGGCGGCCCGCGCCCGGCACGGGTGCGGACCCGGCCGGGCATCCAGGCCGTGGTGGCCGGCAAGTCCGTCGTCGCCGACGGGGTGGTCGAGCTGGAGTTCACCCCGGTGGACGGCCGGTTCCCGGCGTGGGCGCCCGGTGCGCACGTCGATATCCGGTTCGCGCCCGGCCTGACGCGTCAGTACTCGCTGTGTGGTGATCCGGCCGAACAGGACCGGTGGCGCGTCGCGGTCCGGCGTGAGGCGGACGGTCGCGGCGGATCAGTTCACGCGCACGACCGGCTGGCGGTGGGTGATGTCGTGACGCTGACCGGGCCACGCAACAACTTCGCGCTCGCCCCGGCGCCGGAGTACCTGTTCATCGCGGGCGGCATCGGGATCACCCCGCTACTCCCCATGCTGTCGCGGGCCGGAGCGCCGTGGCGGATGGTCTACTTGGGACGCACCGTGCGGAGCATGCCCTACCGCGATGTCCTCCGGGGCCTCGGCGACGTGACGATCTGGACCTCGGATCGCGGCCGTTTCGACCTCGATGCGCTCCTGGCCTCGGCGAAGCCGGGCACGGCGGTGTACTGCTGCGGACCGGAGCGGCTGCTGGCCGCGGTCGAGGAGCTGTGCGATCGACATGCGCTGGCACTGCACGTCGAGCGTTTCGCGCCCAAGCCGCAGGAGTTCGGCCGGAACGCGGAGTTCGAGGTCGTGCTCGCCGGGAGCGGGCGCACGGTCCGCGTCGGTCCGGACGAGTCGGTGCTGGACGCGGTGAACCGAGCCGGCGCCGGGGTGCCGTCGACTTGCCGGGAAGGCACTTGTGGCACCTGCGAGGTGCGGGTGCTCGGTGGCAAGGCCGATCACCGGGATTCGGTGCTCACCCCCGAGGAGCGGGCGGCCGGGGAATACCTGATGCCGTGCGTCTCGCGGTCGCAGACTCCCTCGCTCGTGCTCGACCTGTAGAGGGGGTGCGGCGCTCCCTGGTTGCCCGCCTGCGCGGGGAGCACCCTGGGGGCATGGAGAACCACGACTTCGTCGGCATGTGGGTCACCGCCGACGGCCACATCCGCCAGGAACTGCTGCCCGACGGGCGCTACGACGAGGCCCGCGGCAACCGGAAGAGCGCCTACACCGGCCGCTACACCGTGACCGGCAACCACATCGACTACGTGGACGACACCGGCTTCACCGCGACCGGCGACGTCCGCGACGGCGTGCTCTACCACGAGCACCTCGTCCTCTACCGGGAGAGCTGACCGGCGCGGCGGGGCTACCCTGGCCGCATGAAGAGGACGTCGTTCGCGAACTGGCCGTGCTCGATCGCCCGGTCACTGGACCTGCTGGGCGACGCGTGGACGTCCCTGGTGCTGCGCGAGGCCTTCTACGGCGTCCGCCGTTTCGACGACTTCCAGCAGTCGCTGGGCATCGCGCGCAACACGCTCACCGACCGGCTGCGGCGGCTCGTCGAGGAGGGGCTGCTGGAGCGGCGGCCCTACCAGGACGAGCCCCGCCGCCACGAATACCTGCTCACCGAGAAGGGGCGCGACTTCTTCGGGGTGCTCGCCGCCCTGTCCCGGTGGGGCGACCGCTGGCTGGCCGGCGAGGAGGGCGCGCCGATCACCTTCCACCACGAGACGTGCGGCCACGACACCCACGCCGAGGTCGTCTGCGCGCGGTGCGGCGAGCCGCTGCGCGCGGACGACACCCGGATGCGGCTCGGGCCGGGCTTCCCGGAGCGGCTCAAGAGCAGGCCGGACGTGCGCGACAGGTTCTTGACAGGCTGAGTCTCATTACGCAACTGTAGTGGCCGGACCCCGCGACGACGAGGAGGACGGCCGGCGATGGAGTGGACGGGCGCGCGCTACGCGGACACCCCGACGGTGGAGGTGCGGACCTGGGTCGACGCCCCGCCGGAGCGGGTGTGGGCGCTGGTCTCCGACATCGGCCTGATGCCCGCGATGAGCGACGAGCTGCAGTCGGTCGAATGGGTCGACGGCACCACCGGTCCGGCCGTGGGGGCCCGGTTCGTCGGCCGCAGCAAGCACGAGGCGCTCGGGGAGTGGGCCACCACGTCGGAGATCGTCGAGTTCGAGCCGGGGCGGGTGTTCGCCTGGGCCGTGGGGGATCCCGCCGAGCCCAGCGCGACGTGGCGGTTCCGGGTGGAGCCTCGCGACGGCGGCACGGAGCTGTCGCAGTGGATGCGGCTCGGCCCGGGGCGGTCCGGGCTGTCGCTGGCGATCGACCGGATGCCGGAGAAGGAACAGAAGATCGTGTTCGTGCGGATGCGCGAGTTCGAGCGCAACATGACCGCGACGCTGGAGTGCCTCAAGAAGCGCGCGGAAGCCTGATGCGCACGGCGACGACCGTCGAGGCCTCCGGCGGGTTCGGCGAGGTGACGGACTTCGTGGTGGAGGCCGAGAAGCTCGGGCTCGACGTCTGCTGGGTCGCCGAGGCGTGGGGTTCCGACGGGCCGTCCGCGCTGGGCTGGTTCGCGGCGCGCACTTCGCGGATGTTGCTGGGCTCGGGGATCATGCAGCTCGGCACGCGCACGCCGGTCGCGGTGGCGCAGACCGCGATCACACTGTCCAATCTGTCCGGTGGGCGGTTCCTGCTCGGGCTGGGCGCGTCCGGTCCGCAGGTGATCGAAGGCCTGCACGGGGTGCCGTTCGCGCGGCCGCTGGCGCGGATGCGGGAGACCGTCGAGATCGTGCGGCGGGTTGTGGCGGGCGGCAAGATTTCCTATTCCGGCACCGAGTTCCAGATCCCGTTGCCCGGCGGGGACGCGGTGCCGATGCGGCTGTCGATGCGCGCCGAGCACGAGATCCCGATCTACCTGGCGACGTTGTCCCCGGCGATGCTGCGGCTGACGGGCGAGATCGCGGACGGCTGGCTCGGCACGAGTTTCGTGCCGGAAGGCGCGGCGGAGGCGTATTTCGCGCACCTGGACGAGGGGCTGGCGCGCAGCGGGCGCACGCGTGCGGATCTGGACGTGTGCCAGGGCGCGGAGGTGGCGTTCGCGCCGGACGAGGACGCGCTGCGGGCGATGGTGGCCGGGCGGAAGAAGGAGCTGGCGTTCAGCCTCGGCGGGATGGGCTCGGCGTCGACGAACTTCTACAACCGGGCCTACAGCAGGCAGGGGTGGGCTGAGGTCGCGGCCGAGGTGCGGAACCGTTGGCAGGCGGGGGATCGCGACGGCGCGGCCGCGCTGGTGACCGACGAGATGGTGCTCGGCACGACGCTGATCGGCACCGAGCCGATGGTGCGCGAGAGGCTGCGCGTGTGGCGGGACGCCGGTGTGGACACCGTGCGGCTCTACCCGGCGGGCGACACGCTGGACGCCCGGCTGGCGACGCTCGCGAGGGCGATCGAACTGGTGCGGGAGCTTTCGCCTGCAGTGAAAGGGAGTTGATCGTCGGTGTTGTGAGGTCCAGCTTGACGGGCGGTGGGCTGGTGGTGTGTGTGCCCGGCGGGGGCATGCTGGGCGCCCGGCTGGTGACAACCGTCGGGGCGATCGTGTTGGTGTGGGAGCTTTCGCCTGCAGTGAAAGGGAGTTCGCCGTCGGTGTTGTGAGGTCCAGCTTGATCGGCGGTGGGCTGGTGGTGTGTGTGCCCGGCGGGCATGCTGGGCGCCCGGCTGGCGACGCTCGCGAGGGCGGTCGAGTTGGTGCGGGAGCTTTCGCCTGCAGTGAAAGGGAGTTCATCGTCGGTGTTGTGAGGTCCAGCTTGACCGGCGGTGGGCTGGTGGTGTGTGTGCCCGGCATGCTGGGCGCCCGGCTGGCGACGCTCGCGAGGGCGGTCGAGTTGGTGCGGGAGCTTTCGCCCGCAGCGACGGAGGGTCCACGACCGGTGGCGTGAGCTGCCTAGCGGCGCCGGGCCGGTAAGGGCGACGATCGATTGGTTCGCCCGCAGCGAAAGGGATCCCACCAGCCTTGTCGTCACGTCTAGCGTGGCCGGACATGGAAACCTTGACCGGCACCGCCGCTGGTGTCCCGTACACGGCTCTGCCACCGGCCGGGGGTGGCCGCGCGCCGTTGGTCGTGACCTGGCACATGCTGGACGCGCCCCGGACCGACGCGGCGTTCGCGGCCGCGTTGCCGATGCGCGGGGTGCCGGCGTGGCGTGTCCACCTGGCCATGCCGATGTGCGGCGCGCGGATGGTGGACGGCCGCCTGGACGCGGCGATCGAACTCGCCCGGCGGGACGCGTTGCTGGCTTTCCTGGCACCGTTCGTCCGGCAGGCCGCCGGGGAATTCCCGGCCGCGCTGAAGGACCTTCGCGCGCAGCTGCCGGTCGACGACGGCCCGGTCAGCGTGCTCGGCGCTTCGCTGGGCGGCGCGGTGGCGCTCGAAGTCCTTGCGGCGCAACAGGTCTCCATCCGCTCGGCCGCGCTGGTGAACCCCGCCGTGCGGTTGCGGTCGGTGGTCCCGCTGACCGACGGCCTCGCCGGACGCCCGTACGAGTGGACGGAGGAGGCGCACCGGGTGGCGGACGCGTTCGACTTCGTCGCGCGGGCCGGCGAGCTGGCGCCGGTGCCGCTGCTGCTGGTGAGCGGCGAGCGGGACCACCCGGCCCTGCGCGCGGACGCCGCCGCGCTGGTCGCCCGGCTGGCGGACGCGGAGCTGGTCGACGTGCCGGAGCTGGCGCACCCACTGGCCGAGGAACCGGGCCTGGAGCCGGCGCCGCAGCTCCCGACGGCGAAGGCCGTCGACGAGGTGCTGACGGACTGGTTCACCCGGCAGCTCGCCGGCTGAGAAGCCGCGACCCCTGCCCGCCAGCGCCGCGGCGGACCGCTCGGCCTGCCGGGCGCCCGGAGCGGAGTTGTCGGGTCAGTGGTCCCAGGTCAGCAGCATCCGCTCGGGGCCTCGGGTGGACAGGCCCGCCTTCCAGTCGATGCCCGCCTCGCCGTCGGCGAAGCGCAGGCCGGGCAGCCTGCGGAGCAGCGTGTCGAGCGCGACCTGCAACTCCATGCGGGCCAGCGGCGCGCCCAGGCAGTGGTGCACGCCGTGGCCGAAGCCGATGTGCGAGGTGTCCTGGCGGCGCAGGTCGAGCTCGTCGGGGTCGGCGAAGACGCGTTCGTCCCGGTTCGCCGACGCCAGCGCGGGCAGCACGGCCTCGCCCGCGCGCACCAGCACCCCGCCCAGCTCGATCTCCTCCGTCGCGTACCGGGCGATGCCGGCGCCGAGCCCCAGCGGCACGAACCGCATCAGCTCCTCGACCGCCTTCGGCACCAGGCTCAGGTCGGCGCGCAGCACGGCCAGCTGGTCGGGGTGCGTCAGCAGCGTGTAGACGAAGTTGGGGATCTGCGACGCGGTGGTCTCGTGCCCGGCGACCAGCAACGCCGTCGCGAGCATCACCAGTTCCTCTTCGGACAGTCGATCCTCGTTGTCCCGCGCGGCGACCAGCCCGCTGAGCAGGTCGTCCCGCGGTTCCGCGCGCCGCTGCGCGATGAGGCCCTCCAGGTAGGCGTGCATCCTGCCGGTGCAGTCCGCCACCTCCTCGGGCGTGAACTTCGTGGTGGACAGGAACGCGTCGGACCAGTGGCGGAAGTCCACGCGGTCCTCGTAGGGCACGCCGAGCAGCTCGCAGATCACGGTCACCGGCACCGGCAGCGCGAACGCCTCGACCAGGTCGGCGGGCGGGCCCTGGTCGAGCATCGCGTCGACCAGCCCGTCGGCGATCTCCTGCACCCGCGGCCGCAACTGCTCGATGCGCCGCACCGTGAAGGCCTTCTGGACCAGCCGGCGCAGGCGGCTGTGGTCCGGCGGGTCCATGCTGAGGATGCCGCCGGGCTGCGACGGCTGCGGCCGCATGCGGGGTTCGTCGTGCTGGAGGCTCGCCGCGCGACTGAACCGCGGGTCCCCGAGCACGACCTTCACGTCCTCGTAGCGGGTGGCCAGCCAGCCCGGTTCGCCGTAGGGCAGCCGGACCCGAGTGAGCGGCTCGGTCGCGCGCAGGTTCGCGAACAACGGCTCCATGTCCAGCCGCTCCGGCTCGCTGAACGGGTAGCTCCGGGGTTCCGCGGTGGTCATCACCAACTCCTCGACGGGTGAACTTCGCCCGAATCATTCCGACATGTGGTGTTTTTCCAACACCTGTCGGAGACCATTAGACTGATCCGGTGTCCGCCCCGCAAGTACCCGATCGCCGTAGCCGCCGGTCACGGTCCGCGCTCGAGGCCGCGCTGCTGGAGCTGATCGCCGAGCGCGACCTGGGTCAGATCTCGGTGTCCGACCTGACCAAGCGGGCGGACGTCAACCGCTCCACGTTCTACGAGCACTACACCGACGTGCACGACCTCGCGGCGGCCGCGTGCACGGACATGTTCGACGAGCTGGTCGCGGCCGCCCACGTGCTGCTGCCCAACGAGGATCCGGCGCCGATCGACGCGCTGGCCAGGATCTTCGCGCACGTCGCGGAGCACGCGCGGCTGTACGGCGCGTTGCTCGCCGGCAGCGCCCGGGTGATCAACCACCTGCACCAGCGCCTCGCGATCGCCATCCACGTGCACCTGGCCGGCACCGCAGCCCCCACCCACGCCGACGACCCGGCGGAGATCCCCCACGACCCGGCGGCGGCGCTGCTGGCGGGCGCCCTGCTGGGGACCGTGATGGACTGGCTGCGCCGCGGCTGCCCCGGCACGCCGGAGGGCATCGCGGCGGAGATCTGGCCGCACCTGGTGGCGGCGGGTTCGGTGAGCCGCTGATCCAGTCGCCCGTCGCTGTGGTGGCGGGGGTGTCCGCTCGGGCTGGGGCGATGGGTGTGGTGGCCGGGGGCGCTGTCCTGTTCGCTCGGGCCGCGCCGGTGGCTGTGGTGGCCGGGGACGGTGTGTTGGTCGCTGCGGCCACGCGGCGGCTGTGGTGGCGGGGCGGTGTGTTGTTCGCTGGGGCTGGGCCGGTGGGTGTGGTGGCCGGGCGCGCTGTGCTGCTCGCTGGGGCTTGGGCGGTGGCTGTGGTGGCCGGGCGCGCTGTGCTGTTCGCTCGGGCCGGGTCGGTGATCGGGTGATCCGTGCGACTGCCGGCTGCGGCTACGTGGTTCCCCGCCTGCGGATGGCCGTCGCCAGCGCTGCGCCGCCGAACAGGAGGGCGCCCGCTGCGCCCGCGACCGCCGTCAACTGCCGCACTGTCCGGCCGCTGTCGCACACCGTGCTCAGCGCCGGGCGTGAACCGGGGAAGTACTGGTCGTACGTCCCGTCCGGGGCGGCATCCGCGCGCTGGTCGGGTTCGTGCAGCGCCGTGCCGCAGGTGATCCCGGCCGCCGAGACCTCCGAGGTCGCCGCCCACACCGCCAAGCCGGCGCACAGCGCCGCCACGAGAACGAGACCGCCGATGATCGCCCGCACCCGCGGGAGTGTACTGCCCCGATCAGTCCGCGATCAGGCCCGCGAACCGGCGACGCGGAACTCGGAGAAAGCGCTCACCGCAGGCGATCGCCGGCAGGAACCTGCGCTTCCGCACTCCGGCGCCGGACCACCACGGCACTCACCGCGGCTACCCGGTCTCCAGCCGCTGCGCGATCGGGCCGCGGGCGGGTGCCGGTGGGTCCTTGGGCAGCTTCTCCACGGCGCGCGCGAACTCGTCCCAGTTCGCGGCCTCCTTGAGCCGGAACTGTGCCGGCTTGAAGTTCGGGCTCGTGACGTCCAGGCCGAGTTTCGCGTCCTTGAAGAAAACCCTGCCGTTCTCCTTGGCCATGTCCTCGAGCATCGCGGTGAAGTGGCCGGCGAGCCGGTCGCCGGCCTCGGCCAGGTTGTTCCGCGCCGCGCGCACGTCGGCCCGGAACTGGGCCATGATGCGTTGCGGGTCGGTCTCCTCCCAGGTCTTCGTCAGCTGCTTGATCTCGCCGACGACCTTCGCCACGTTCTCCACCCCGCCCACCACGTCCCCGGACTTGGCGGCGGAGATCAGCCCGGCGGTGCTGTAGAACATGTTCAGCGCGAACTCGACCTTCGCGGTCGTGCGGTCCTTCTGCGCGTCGGCGAGGGCCTTGGTGATGTTCGCGGCGAACTTCTCGGCGTTGTCCTCACCGGTGCGCACCAGCAGCGCGTACTGCTCGAGCACCTTGTCCAGGTATGCCGCATACGCGGACTGGTTCCCGACGAACGCCTTCAGGTCGTTGAGCCTGCTCGTCACCGCGCGGGCGGCCGACCCGGTCCACTCGGCCAGGTTGCCGGTCGCGGTGGTGAACTTCTCGTCCACGTCGTCGACGGTCACGTTCGCCGCGGCCAGTTCCCGGCGCGCATCGTCGGCGGCCGCGGCCGCGCCGCCCTGGTAGCCGTGCAGTTCGCCGAGCAGGGAGTAGGCCTCCCAGACCACGTCCTTCTTCTTCGCCGCGTCGATCGACAGGTTCCGGACGTATTCCTCGGTCTGGGTGCCCACCCCCTCGATCACCGGCGGCGGCGACTGCTGGAGCAGGATCTTCGCGCAGTCCTCGATGACCCCGGCCAGTCGCAGGAACTCGGCGAACAGCTGCTCCCGGTACTCCTCGTACGCGCTCAAGCCGGTCAGCCCTCCTGGCCGTCGGCGCGGGCGTACAGCGCCTTGATCTTCAACATGGCCTGTCCCGCGTACTCCAGTTCGTCCTTGACGTGCACCTGGCGGCGCTCGACGAGGTCGGTCATCCGCGCGATGACCCCTTCGAGTTTGCGCAGCGGCAGGTTCTCGGTGTCACCGCGCAACAGGTCGTCCAACGTGGACCCGTCGGTGAACTGGACGTTCGCCCGGCACTTGTGCACCCGTCCCGCGACGTCCTGCGCCCAGCCGCCCGCCTCGGTGAGGGCCTTGCCCGCCGCCTCCAGACTGCTCAGGTCGACCTCGTAGCCGTTGCTCAACGCAGCCTCCCCTCCACGCTCCCCGCGATCGGGCGAGTGTGCCGCGCGGACGGGACGGCCGTACAGGTCCATTCCGGACAATGTCCGGTTGCGGTCACAACCAGCCGCGGCGGACGGCGGCCACTCCGGCGGCGAACCGGCTGTCTACCTGCAGGACCTCCAGGATCGCGCCGACGTGGCGGCGGACCGTGCGCACCGCGGTGCCGGTCTGGCGGGCGATCGCCTCGTCGGTGAGGCCGGCCGCCAGCAGGTGCAGAACCTTGTGGCGGGCGGGGGTGAGCTCGGCCGGGGCCGCCTCGCCGATGGCCGTGGTGTCCGGCGCGTGCCAGAGCGCGTCGAACCACTCGGCGAGGAGCCCGAGCAGGGCGGGGGAGCGGATCAGCAGCGCGCCGTCGGCGCCCGTGCGGTCGATGGTGACCAGCGCGACGTGGTCGTCGACGTGCATCATCTTCACCGGCACCGACCGCCGGATGCGAGCCTGCTCACCGGCGCGGACGGACTCCTCGATGCTGTGCGAGCCCCACTCGTCCGAGGCGTGCTCGGTGTCGTAGAGCATGCGGAACTCCACCCCGGCGGCGATGGCGTCGGGCGGCGGCAGGAGCAGGCCCTCGGTGGTCGGGTTGTGGCCGGACCTGGCGTTGAAGGTGGCGCGGAGAAGGCGGCGCGGGGAGCGGTAGAGCCCGGCCGCCAGCCGGGCCATCTCGGCCGGATCGCGGACCGCCTGGACGTCCTCGCCGTCGAGCGCGTCCTGCGACAGGCCGGTGGTCGGCGCGACCAGGTCGGCGAACCGCTCCCACGACTCCGCCAGGCCCGCCTGCAGCGCCGCCAGGTGCCGGTGCTGCCGGTCGATCAAGCGGCGCAGCGCGATCACCGGGTGCACCACGCGCACATACCGGTGCTCGCCCGTGCCGGCCATCGTGACGAGGCCGGCGTCGAGCAGCTCCCGGCCGGCGGGGTCGTCGAGGTCGAACCGGCCGGCCCCGGGTCCGGCCGGGATCTCGCCCGCGGCGTGCAGGCGTTCGTACGCCTCCGCGGCCGCCTCCGACACCAAACCAGCCAGCACCATCGCCACCACGGTTCCTCCTGACGCCCGGAAACGGGGACATCATCACCCGGCCGCCCGTCCGGCGCGCGCAGTGGGCACCCACCGCGAGAGCATTAATTAATAATTAATCTTGACGCGCCCACCCCCGGCAAGCGAGACTCGTCCCGCAAGCGAGCGGGTCCGCGACAAGCCGGCACCCGGGTCAACGAAGGAGAGACATGGGCGCAACGAGGCGTCTCGGCCGCGCCGGGCTGGCGTTGCTCGTCGTGGCGGCGCTCGGCCTGGTCACCGCCTGCGCGGGCAAGGTGGGCGAGAACGGCCGGTTCGGCGTCGTCTACATGGACGCGCAGGGCTACTACGCCGGCGTGCGGGCCGGCATGCAGCAGGAGGCCGAGGCCCTCGGCCGCGTGCCACAGTTGCTGCAACTCAACGCGCAGGGCGACGCGTCGAAGGAGAGCACGTTCGTCGACCAGGTGAGTGCCGCGAAGGTGGACGCGCTCATCCTGTCCCCGGCGTCGGCGACCGCTTCGGTGCCTGCGATCCGCCTCGCGCACGCCAGCGGCATCCCCGTCATCTGCTACAACACCTGCATCGCCGACGAGAGCGCCCGCAAGTACGTCTCGGCGTACGTGCTGGGCGATCCGGTGCGCTTCGGCGCCCTGCTCGGCGACCAGGCCGCCGACCACTTCCTCGCCGCGGGCAAGACCGCGCCCAAGATCGCCGTCGTCAACTGCGAGTTCGTCGAGGTCTGCGTCCAGCGCAGGCTGGGCTTCGAGCAGGCGCTCAAGGCCAAGCTCCCGGCCGCCGCGATCGTGGCGAACCAGGAGGGCGCGACGATCGACGACGCGGTCGATGTGGCCGAGCGGATCCTCACCGCGCACCCCGACGTGGACGCGTTCTACGGCGAGGCCGGCGGCGCCACCATGGGCGCGGTCCGCGCCGTGCAGGCCCGCGGCAAGGTCGGCCAGACCGTCGTGTTCGGCAGCGACATGTCGACCGAGGCGGCGCAGGCGCTGGCCGCGAACACCGTCCTCAAGGGAGTCGTCGACATCTCCGGCATCGCGGTCGGCAAGCTCGCCGCGAAGGCCGCCGACCAGGTGCGGCGCGGCGAGCTGACCGAGTACACGGTCGTGCCGGCGCCGATCGACCTCTACGCCTCGCCCGAAGACGGCCGCGCCTGGCTGAGCGCGCACCCGGACGGTGTCCCGTGACCGTCCACACCAGACCGCAGAGCGAAGGAGAAGCCGTGGCTGTCAACGTCATCGAGGTCGAGGGCGTCACAAAGCACTACCCCGGCGTGCAGGCGCTCACCGACGCCGCCATGACCATCCGCGAGGGCGAGATCCGCGCCCTGCTCGGCCGCAACGGCGCGGGCAAGTCGACGCTCATCCGCGTGCTGTCCGGTGTGGAGCGAGCCGACGCGGGCACCGTCACCGTCGCGGGCGAGCGGCTCGGCGACGGCGGCGTGCGCCGCGCGGCCGAGCTCGGCGTCAGCACCGTGCACCAGGAACTGAGCCTGGTCGCCGAGCTCAGCGTCGCGGAGAACCTCTACCTGGGCCGCTGGCCGCGACGCGGCGGCGCGGTCGACTACGCCACGATGCGCGCCGGCGCGCGGGCGGTGTTCGGCAGGCTCGGGCTGGACATCGACCCGGCCGCGCCGGTCGGCGAGCTGTCGCTGGCGCACCGGCAGCTTGTGGAGATCTGCCGCGCGGTGCGGGAACAGCCCCGGCTGCTGATCCTCGACGAGCCCACCAGCGCGCTCGCCGCGGGCGAGGTCGACATCGTGCTCGACACCGTCACCCGCATCGCCGCCGAGGGCGTGGCCGTGCTCTACGTCAGCCACCGGCTCGAAGAGATCCGCCGCATCGCCCACAGCGCGACCGTGATGCGCGACGGGCGGGTCGTGGACACGGTCGACGCGACCGACACCGGCACCGACCGGATCGTCCAGCTCATGCTCGGCGACTCCGCGACGGCCGCGCAACGCCCGCCCGCGCGCGAGGTCGATCGGACCGGCGTGCCGGCGCTGTCCGTGCGCGGCCTGTCGGTGCCGCCCAAGGTCCTCGACGTCTCGTTCGACGTGCACCCGGGCGAGATCCTCGGGCTCGGCGGCCTGCTGGGCTCGGGCCGCACCGAGGTGCTGCGCGCCATCGCCGGGTTCACCCCGGCCGCGGCGGGCACCATCGCCGTCGACGGCCGGGACGTCACCCGCCCGACCCCGGCGGTGATGAAGCGCCTCGGCGTCGGCATGACCCCGGAGGACCGCAAGGACGAGGGTGTCGTCCCGCTGCTCGGGGTCGACGAGAACCTCGTGATGTCGGAGTTCGGCACCGTGAAGTCCGGGCCGGCCATCCGGCCGGCGCGCGTCCGGCGGGCGGCGCGGCGGCTCATCGAGCGGCTGTCCATCGCCACCGCGGCGCCGGAGACCCCGATCGTCAACCTCAGCGGCGGCAACCAGCAGAAGGCCGTGATCGGCCGCTGGCTGCACGCGGGCAGCCGCATCCTGCTGCTCGACGAGCCGACCCGCGGCGTGGACGTGCAGGCCAAGGCCGAGATCTACCGCCTGGTGCGGGAGGTCGCCGACGCCGGGGCCGCCGTCGTGTTCGTCTCCGGCGAGCTCGAGGAGCTGCCCCTGGTGTGCGACCGGGTGCTCGCGCTGCGCGCCGGGCGCGTCGCCGGCGAGCTGACCGGCGCGGGCCTGACCACCGATTCCGTGCTCTCCGCCGCGATGGCGGCCTGAGAAACAAGGGAAGACCATGACCGTTATCGACTCCCCGGCCGAGCAGCGTCGCAGCCGGGCGGGCCGCCGGTTCGGCGGGCGCTCGCTCAACGAGATCGGCCTGATCGCCGCGATCGTCGTGCTCTACATCGCGCTCGGCAGCAGCGCCGCCGGGTTCCTCAGCCTGGACAACCAGCTCGGCATGCTCCGCGACGCCGCCACCGTCGGCATCGCCGCGTGGGGCGTGACCCTGGTGATCATCGCGGGCGAGATCGACATCAGCATCGGCCCGGCCGTCGCGTTCTCCTCGGTGCTGGTGGCCAAGGGCGCGGCGGAATGGGGCCTCGGCGTCGCAGGCGGCATCCTGCTGACCCTGCTCGCCGGTCTCGCCTGGGGCGCGCTGGCCGGCTGGCTGCGCGCCCGGTTCGACGTGCCGTCGTTCATCGCCACCCTCGGCGTGTGGAGCGCCCTGGGCGGCCTCGGTCTCTACCTCACCGACGCGCTGCCGGTCGTGTTGCCCGACAGCGGGCTGATGACCGTCCTCGGCGGTTCGGTCCTGGGCATCCCGACCCCGGCGATCATCATGGTGGTGCTGTTCTTCGTCTTCGCCTACGTCGCCCGCTACACCGCCTACGGCCGCTCGGTCTACGCGGTGGGCGGCAACGCGCCCGCGGCGCGGATGGCGGGCATCAACCTCGCGAAGATCCGCATCCTGCTGTTCGCCACCACCGGCCTGCTCTCGGCGATCACCGGGATCCTGCTGGCCGCCCGGCTCGGCTCCGGCAACGGCGGCGCGGCCTCCGGGCTGGAGTTCGACGTCATCGCCGCGGTCGTCATCGGCGGCACCGCGCTCGCGGGCGGACGCGGATCGATGCTCGGCACGCTGCTGGGCGTCGTGTTCATCACCGTCATCGGCAACGGGCTGGTGCTGCTCGGGGTGGACTCGTTCCTGCAGAACGTGGTGCGGGGCGTGATCATCGTGGTGGCCGTGCTGGTGAACGTGATCATCACCAAGCGGGCGCGGGCGACGAGGGAGAGCTAGTGAGCGACCAGATGAGGGGCGTCTACCTGCCCGGGAACTCCACGGCGGTGCTGCGTGACCTGCCGGTGCCGGAGCCGGGTCACGGCCAGGTGCTGGTCGAGGTCGGCGCGTCCGGGATCTGTGGGTCCGACATCGGCTACATCTACCACGAGCACAAGGGCCACCGCGGCGTCGACGGCCCCGCCTACCGCGGCGTCGTCGCCGGTCACGAGCCGTCCGGCCGGATCGTCGCCGCGGGTCCCGGCTGCCGCCGGTTCGGCGTGGACGACCGGGTGATCGTCTACCACATCGCCGGGTGCGGGGTGTGCGACAACTGCCGCCGCGGCTACCTGATCAGCTGCACCGGCCCGCAGCGCCAGGCCTACGGGTGGCAGCGCGACGGCGGGCACGCCCACTACGTGCTGGCCGAGGAGTCGACCTGCGTGCCGCTGCCCGACGAGCTGTCCTACGTGGACGGTGCGCTGATCGCCTGCGGCTTCGGCACCGCCTACGAGGGCCTGCGGCGCATCCGCGTCAACGGCGACGGCGACCTGCTCGTCGTCGGGCTCGGCCCGGTCGGGCTCGCGGCAGGCATGATCGGCAAGGGCATGGGCGCGCGCCGGATCGTCGGCGTGGAGCCGTCCCCGCAGCGGCGGGAGTGGGCCGCCGGACTGGACGTGTTCGACGAGGTGGTGACCCCGGACGCGGAGGTCGCGCCGGTGTTCGCCACCACGATCGACTGCTCGGGTTCGCGTGCCGGCCGTGGCACCGCGATCGCCGGTGCGGCGGAGTGGGGCCGGGTGTCGCTCGTCGGCGAGGGCGGCACGCTGGAGACGGAGGTCTCCGACGCGTTGCTGCACAAGCAGTTGACGCTCTACGCCTCCTGGGTCACGTCGGTGCCCGCGATGAGCGAGCTGGCCGTCAACCTCGCGCGCTGGGGACTGCGGCCGGAACGGGTCGTCAGCGACCGGTTCCCGCTCGGTGAAGCCGACAAGGCCTACGCGCTGGCCGCGGGCGCCAGCGCGGGCAAGGTGGTCCTGCTGCCATGATCGACCGCGACGGCGAGGTGCTCTGGCTGGACAACGGCCTGGTGCGCCTCGGCCTGGTGCCCGCGCTCGGCGGGCGACTGCTGTCCCTGTCCACTCCGGACGGGCGCGAAGTGCTGTGGCGCAACGAGAAGCTGCTCACCGAACGGCTGGAGCTGCGTCAGGAGCACCGGCCGCACGGGGGCAGCCTCGGCGACTGGGTGAACTACGGCGGCGACAAGACCTGGCCGGCGCCGCAGGGCTGGGAGCGGGCGGACCAGTGGGCCGGGCCGCCCGACGCGGTGCTCGACTCCGGGCGCTACGAGGTCACGGCCGAGCAGACCGCGGACAGCGCCATGGTCACCCTGACCAGCGGCGACGACCCGCGCACCGGCCTGCGGCTGACCCGGCGTTTCGAGCTGGGCCGCCGCAGCGGCTACCGGATGACGCTCACCGCCCGCAACACCAGCGCGCGCACGGTGCGGTGGGCGCTGTGGAACGTGACGCAGCTGGGGCCGGGCGAGGTGCGCGTGGACGGCCCGGCCGAGGTCACCGAGCTGCTCGCGGGAACCGCTTTCCCGGAGTGGCACGAGGTGCCCGGCGGGGTGCGGGTGCCCGCCCAGGACGTGGTCGGCAAGCTCGGCTTCCCGGGCGCCACCGGGCGGATCACGCACACCGCGGACGGCCTGACCTGGACGCAGACGTTCGCGGTGGACGAGGACGCCGAGTACCCGGACCGGGGGTCGCGGGCCGAGGTGTGGCTGGAGTGCCCGCAGCCGCGGCCGCTGGCCGCGCTCGGCGACCTGGACCCGCCGGCGCGGATCGTCGAGTGCGAGGTGCTCGGCCCGCTGACCACGCTCGCGCCCGGCGAGGCGACGACGTTGACGATCGACTGCACGATCGAGGGGGAGTGATGCGGGGAAAGGTCGCGGTGGTCACGGGCGCCGCGCAGGGAATCGGAGCGGCGACCGCGATCCGGCTCGCCGCCGACGGCGCGGCTGTGGCGCTGCTCGACGTCGCCGACGCCACGGACGTCGCCCGGCGGATCACCGACGCCGGCGGCCGGGCGCTCGCGCTGACCTGCGACGTCAGCTCCGAGGCGGACTGGGCCGCCGCGCTGGAACGCTGCCGGGCCGAGCTGGGGCCGGTCGACGTGCTGGTCAGCAACGCCTACACCGTCGACGTGCGGCCGGCGCACGAAACCACGCTGGCGTCCTGGGAGCGGCAGTTGTCGGTCAACCTCACCGGCACGTTCCTCGGGTTCCGCGCCTGCCTCGGCGACCTGTCGCGGGAGGCCCGCGGCGCGGTGGTGCTGACCTCGTCGGTGCACGCGCTGGTCGGCCTGCCAGGGCGGCCCGCGTACGCGGCGACCAAGGCGGCGCTGACCGGGCTCGCGCGCCAGCTCGCCGTCGAGTACGGCACCGTCCTGCGGGTCAACTGCGTGCTGCCCGGACCGGTCCTGACCGCGGCGTGGGACGGCATCGGCGAGGACGACCGGCGGCGCAGTGCCGAGGAAACCGCCGTGAAAAGGTTGGGCACTCCGGAGGAAGTCGCGGCGGCGATAGCGTTCCTGGCCGGTGACGACGCCTCGTTCGTCACCGGCGCGGCGCTGACCGTCGACGGCGGCTGGAGCGTCTACAAGAGGTCTTCGTGAGGAGGTACGGGGGATGACCGCCTACAGCGGCCGGGGCGTGCACGGGCAGACCGTGGCCACGCTCGGCGCGCGTATCGTCGCCGGGGAGATCGCCGAAGGCGCCGTGATCGACCTCGCCGAGCTGGGGCGCGACCTCGACGTCAGCATGACCGTGCTGCGTGAAGCACTGAAGGTGCTGGCGGCCAAGGGACTGGTCGAGGCGCGCCAGAAGCGGGGGACGTCGGTGCGGGCGCGGGTGCACTGGAACCTGCTGGACAGCGACGTGATCCGCTGGCGCAGCGAAGCCGGCGACACCGCGGCCGTGCTGCGCGACCTGGCGGAGGTGCGGGCCGTGGTCGAGCCGGCGGCGGCGTCGATGGCGGCGCTGCGGCGCGACGAGGACGACCTCGCCGAGCTGGACGCGGCGCTGGCGGACATGCGCACCGCGGTCGGCCCGGCCGCGCAGGTCGCCGCGGACCTGCGCTGGCACCGCGCGCTGCTGCGGGCCACGCACAACGAAATGCTGTCCCGGATGGACGTTTTCATCGAGCCCGCGCTGCGGTTGCGCGACGCGCTCGTGCACGAGGCGCACGACGACGACCCGGAGCCGAGCCACGCGGTGGTCGTGGACGCCGTGCGCCGGGGCGCGCCGGAGGAGGCCGCGGCCGCGGTGAGCGCGCTGCTGGACAAGGCGTCCTCCGACGTCGCCGGGATCATCGGGGAGAAGGACGCGTGAAGATCGTTTCGGTGGAGACGTTCCTGGTGCCGCCGCGCTGGCTGTTCTGCCGCGTGGCCACCGACGACGGTCTCGTCGGCTGGGGCGAGCCCGTCGTGGAGGGGCGTGCGGAAACCGTGCGGGCGGCCGTCGACGAGTTGTCCGACCTGCTGCTGGGCCGGGACCCGCGCCGCGTCGAGGACCTGTGGCAGGTGATGACCAAGGCCGCGTTCTACCGCGGCGGGCCGGTGTTGTCGAGCGCGGTGGCCGGGATCGACCAGGCGCTGTGGGACATCCTCGGCAAGTCGCTCGGGGTGCCGGTGCACCAGCTGCTGGGCGGCGCGGTGCGGGACGAGGTGCGGGTATACGGCTGGATCGGCGGCGACGAGCCGTCCGCGGTCGCCGAGGCAGCCGCGGCGCAGGCCGAGGCCGGGCTGACCGCGGTGAAGATGAACGCGTCCGGGCGGATCGGGCGGATGCCGAACCGGGCCGAGGTCGACGAGGTGGTGTCGCGGCTGGCGGCGGTGCGCGAGGTGCTGGGCGATTCCCGGGACGTGGCGGTCGACTTCCACGGCCGGTTCGGGGTCGCGGCGGCGCGGCGCGTGATTCCGGAGCTGGCGCCGTTGCACCCGTTGTTCGTCGAGGAGCCGGTGCTGCCGGAGTACGCGCACCGGCTCGGCGACGTGGTGTCGGCGAGCGCGGTGCCGGTGGCGTGCGGGGAGCGGTTGTACTCGCGGTCGGAGTTCCTGCCGGTGCTGCAGGCGGGTGTCGCGGTGGTGCAGCCGGATCTTTCGCACGCGGGCGGGATTTCGGAGGTGCGGCGGATCGCGTCGCTGGCGGAGACGTTCGACGCGCTGATCGCCCCGCACTGCCCGCTCGGGCCGCTGTCGCTGGCGGCGAGCCTGCAGGTCGCGTTCGCCACGCCGAACTTCCTGATCCAGGAGCAGAGCATCGGCATCCACTACAACGCCGGGGCCGAGCCGCTGGACTACCTGGCCGACGTGCGGCCGTTCGCGTTCCACGACGGCGCGATCCGCCGGTGGGACGCGCCGGGGCTGGGGGTCGAGATCGACGAGGACGCGGTGCGCAAGGCCGACGCCGTGGGTCACCGGTGGCGGCCGCCGGTGTGGCGGCACCCTGACGGATCGTTCGCGGAGTGGTGATGAGTCCGGAGTGGACAGTGTTGTCGGCCGAGCGGTTCGAGCTCGGCGAGGGTTTGCGTTCGGTATCCGGTGGTCTGGTGATGACGGACATCCTCAGTGGACGGTTGCTGTCGGTGGACACCGGCGAGGTGCTGGTGTCCCTGGACGAGCCGCTGGGCGCGGTGGCGCCGCTGGCCGGGGGCGGATGGATCGCCGCGGCCGGGCGGGGGATAGCGGTGCTGGACGGCGGGGTGCGGTGGCTCGCCCGGCCGGTTGATGCGTCGATGCGGATGAACGACGGCGTGGCGGACGCGTCGGGGCGCTTCTGGGCGGGCGCGATGGCGTGGGACGCGCGGCCGGGGGCGGGGCGGCTGTTCCGGGTCGATCCGGACGGTTCGGTGCACACGGTGCTCGACGGCCTGACCGTGCCGAACGGCCCGGCGTTCTTCGGCGACACGATGTACCTGGCGGACAGCGCGGCCGGGGTGATCCACCGGTACGAGGTGTCCGAGGCGGGGGAGCTCGGCCCCGGTGAGCTGTTCGCGCGCGTCGAGGAGGGCAGCCCGGACGGGATGACGGTCGACGCGGAGGGCTACGTGTGGTCGGCGATCTGGGGAGCGTCCCGCGTGGTGCGTTTCGCGCCGGACGGGACGGTCGACCGGGTGCTCCCGGTGCCTGCCGTCCAGCCGACGAGTGTCTGCCTGGCGAGTGGCCGGCTGATCGTCACGTCGGCGACGCACGGGCTGGCCGCGCCGGGTCCGCTGGACGGCGCGGTGCTGGCGACGCCGTGTTCTGTGACGGCGGCACCCGCGTGTGCAGCCCGTGTGCGGCCCGGCTTGCCCACGGTTCGGCTGGGCAAGACCATCACGCCCGAGGACGTCCGTTCGCTGGACGACTGAGTGGGTGCGGTCGCCTCCCACGGCGAATCGGCACGTCCGGCGCCGTCAACGGGGGCGGACGGGGCAGTGCTGGACCTGCGGCGGCTGCCTGTCCGGCTCGCGTGGGAGCCGGGTGCGCCGCCGCTGGGGAGGGCCGGGTGTGGGCTGCCCCGGCCGCGTAGGCGCGCGTGACAGGATGGCCGCATGGTTGCCGGATCCGCGGGTCGTCCCTGGCGGGGTGTCGACGCCGATGAGCGGCAGGCCCGCCGGCGGGAGCGGCTCGTCTCGGCGGCCTTCGACATCATGGGCACCGACGGCGCCGCCGCGGTGACCATGCGCGGCGTCTGCCGCGCCGCGAAGCTGACCGAGCGCTACTTCTACGAAAGCTTCGCCCGGCGCGAGGACCTGCTGGTCGCTGTGCTGGAGGACGTTGCCGGGCAGGCTCGTGAGGTGCTGCTCGCCGCGCTCGCGGAGGCCCCGGACGACACCGCCGCGATGGTCCGCCACGCCGTCGCCGAGTTCACCGCCTTCGTCACCGGCGACCCGCGCCGCGGGCGCATCCTCTTCGTCGAGTCGCTGGCCGCGCCGGAGCTGTCCACCCGCGGCGGCGAGCTGGTCGGCGAGTTCACCGCCACCATCGCGCAGGCCCTGCGCAGCCCCGCGCTGGCCGGCGAGAACGCCGACGACCGCGACGTGGACCTCAACGCCCAGGCGGTTTTCGGTGCGCTGGCCTACCTGTTCCAGGGCTGGCTCGCCGGGCGGCTGGACGTGTCCCGGGAGCGGTTCGTCGCCCACGCGGTGCAGGTGATCGAGCACCTGGCGCGGGCGCACTCCGCCTGACCTGGCCCGCACACCGGCGCATCCGCCCGGCTCATGGCACCTCGCCGCGCGCGCCGCCTGAGCTGGCCGCCGCCCCGCGGGCGCGCGCCGCCTGGCCTGCCCTACGCAGGCGCATCCGCCCGGCTCATGCCACCTCGCCGGCGCACGCCGCCTGACCTGGCCCCCGCCCCCGCGGGCCCACTCCGCCTGACCTCCCCCGCGCAGGCGCATCCGCCCGCATCCGCTCGACCTGCACCACCCCGCGAGCCCCCCGACACTCCTCCCCAAGTTGACATCGCCTGATGTTGACATCACTCGATGTCTCTTTTACCGTCGGCGGAGTATCAGGCAGCGAGGAGGCTTCCATGCGTGAGCGAGTCCGGGTGGCGATCATCGGCGCCGGGTTCGGGGGGCTGGGCACCGCGATCGGCCTCAAGCGCGCCGGCATCGACGACTTCGTCGTCCTCGAACGTGCCGCCGACGTGGGCGGCACCTGGCACGCCAACACCTACCCGGGCGCGCAGTGCGACATCCCGTCCATCCTGTACTCGTTCTCGTTCGCGCCGAACCCGCGCTGGAGCCGCCTCTACCCGTACCAGCCGGAGATCCGCGACTACCTGCGCCGCTGCGCCGAAGACTTCGGCATCACGCCCCATCTCCGCCTGCGCCACGAGGTCCGCGAAGCGAGCTGGCGGGACGGCGCCTGGCACATCAGCACCGACCGGGGCGCCTGGGAAGCGCAGGTGCTCGTCGGCGCGATCGGCCCCTTCAGCGAACCCGCGGTGCCGGACCTGCCGGGCCTGAACCGCTTCCGGGGCACCACCTTCCACACGTCCACTTGGGACCACGACCAGAACCTCGACGGCCGGCGCATCGCGGTCGTCGGCACCGGTGCCTCCGCCGTGCAGATCATCCCGCAGCTGCAGCCGCGGGTCGCGCGCCTCACCGTCTTCCAGCGCACCCCGACCTGGATCATGCCCCACCCGGACCGCCCGGTCACTGGCCTGCCGCGCCGCCTCCTCGGCCAGGTCCCCGGCGCGTTGAGCCTCGCCCGCACCGGGTTCGACCTGGTGCAGGAAGCCCTCGTGCCGGGCCTGGTGCACCAGCCGCTGCTGCTCAAGGGCATGGAGGCCGTCGCCCGCGCCCACCTGCGCCGCCAGGTCCGCGACCCGCGGCTGCGCGCCAAGCTCACCCCGTCCTACGCGTTCGGCTGCAAGCGCCCCACCTTCTCCAACGCCTACTACCCGGCGCTGGCCCAGCCCAACACCGACGTCGTCACCGAGCCGATCAAGGAGGTGACCGAACGCGGCATCGTCACCGGCGACGGCGCCGAGCACCCGGCCGACACGATCGTCTTCGGCACCGGTTTCCGCATGACCGACCACCCCGGCTTCACCCGGCTGCGCGGCCGGGACGGCCGCACCCTGGCCGAGGTCTGGAACGGCAGCCCGCGCGCCTACCTGGGCACCACGGTCGCCGGTTTCCCCAACTTCTTCCTGCTGCTCGGGCCGAACTCGGTCGTCTACACCTCCCAGGTCGTCACGATCGAGGCCCAGGTCGCCTACATCCTCGACTGCCTGCGCGAAATGGACCGAAGAGGACTGTCCACACTGGAGGTGAAGGCGACCGCGCAGCAGGACTACGTGCGGCGCGTCGACCACGGCCTGCGCAACTCCGTGTGGAACACCGGCGGCTGCCGCAGCTACTACCTCGACTCCGCGGGCCGCAACTTCACCTTCTTCCCCGGTTTCAACCGCACCTTCCGCGCCACCACCCGGCGGGTCGACCTCGCCGACTACCACCTGGAGAGGACGGCGTGATGTTCCGCATCGGCAAACCCCGCATCGACCCCCGCGGCGCCCGGCGCTACACGGAGGAGGCCTACGCGATCGCCGCGCGCGACGTGCACTTTTCCTGGGACGACGTGCCCCTGCACTACATTCCCGGCGAGCCCATGGCGACGCACCTGATCAACGTGATGCACCTGGTGCTCCCCGAGGGCGAGCGCGCCATGTCGGCGGCACTGGCCGAGGCGCTGCCGCTGATCGACGACCCGCGGCTGCGCGAGGAGGTCACCGGTTTCGTCGGGCAGGAAGCCGTGCACGCCTCGTCCCACGAAGGCGCCCGGGGCCACCTCGCCAAACTCGGCCTGCCCGTCGAACCGGTCGCCCGCAAGATGGACTGGCTCGTCGACCGGGTCCTCGGCGACCACGGCCTGTCCGGCAAGGCGAAGCACGCGTGGCTGTGCGAGCGGCTCGGCCTGTTCGCCGCGATGGAGCACTACACGGCGGTGGTGGGGGAGTGGCTGCTCGGCGCCGACCACCTGGAGCGCGCCGGCATGCACCCGGTCATGCTCGACCTGATCCGCTGGCACGGCGCCGAGGAGGTCGAGCACCGCAACGTCGCCTTCGACGCCTTCATGCACGTCGACGGCGGTTACGCGCGACGGGTGCGCACCGCGTTGATCGCCAGCTTCACCCTCGCCGTGCTGTTCGTCGGCACCGGCCGCTACCTCTACAACGCCGATCCCACCCAGGACAAGGGCGGGCCGTGGTGGCGCGAACTGATCAGCGCCACCCGCCGCGGTGTGATGCCCAAGCTGTCGATCTTCCTCACCGAGATCCCGAAGTACTTGCGGCCCAGCTTCCACCCGTCGCAGATGGGCAGCATGGACGAGGCCGTCCGCTACCTGGCCCAGTCGCCGGCCGCCAACGCCGCATGACCACCGCGGGCATGCGCCTGGCCGCGGCGGCCAGCGGCGCGTACCGGCGGGTGTTCGCCGCCGGGCCGGTCGCGCCGCTGCTGTCGCGGCCGAATCCGGTGCGCCGCACCGGTTACGACCTCGACGTGGTGGTCCAGCGGGTGCGGCAGGAGGCCGAGGACGTCGTCAGCCTGACGTTGGCGGGCGACGACCTGCCGGCGTGGCTGCCGGGCGCGCACCTGGACGTGTTCCTGCCGTCGGGGCTCCAGCGCGCGTATTCGTTGTGCGGCGATCCTGCCGATCCGTTCTACCGCATCGCCGTGCGGCGTCTCGGTGCGGGCTCGCGGGAGATGCACGACCTGCGAGAAGGCGACCGGCTCCGGGTGCGCGGGCCGCGCAACGCGTTTTCCCTGGTCGGGAACGCGCCGTCCTACCTGTTCGTCGCCGCGGGCATCGGCATCACGCCGATCCTGCCGATGGCCCGTGCTCGCCAGGGGCGACTAGTCTACTTGGGACGGTCGCGGGCGACCATGCCGTTCCTGTCCGAACTGGACGACGCCGAGATCCGCCCCGACGACGAGTGCGGTCCGCCCGACCTGCGGGAGATCCTCTCCCTCGCCGGGCCGGGGGCCGCGGTGTACCTGTGTGGTCCACCACCGTTGATGGCCGGAGCGCAGCGGATCCTGCGCGCGATCAACCCCACGGCGTCCCTGCACACCGAGCGGTTCAGCCCGCCGCTGGTGGAGGGCGGGAGGCCGTTCGAGGTCCACCTGCGCCGCAGTGGGAAGACGGTGGAGGTGGGTGCGGAAGAAAGCGCTCTCGCCGCGATCGGCCGGGTGCTGGACGTGCCGTACTCGTGCCGTCAGGGGTTCTGTGGCACCTGCAAGGTCCGCGTGCTCGACGGCGACGTGGATCACCGCGACCGTCTGCTCACCCCCTCCGAACGCGACGACGCGATGCTCGTCTGCGTCTCCCGCGCCACCGGCCGTCTCGTTCTCGATCTCTGAGGAGTGTCATGACTGTCGTCGACCACGACGTGACCACCGGCGTCACGGCCGCCGTGCAGGCAGCGCGGGCGGCCGCGCCGGGCTGGGCCGAGCTCGGCTTCACCGGGCGGTCCCGGCGCTTGCGAGCCTGGCGGCGGGCCATCGCCCGGGGCGCGACCGAGCTGGCCGGGCTGATCCACCGCGAGATGGGCAAACCGCTGCCGGACGCGATGCTGGAGATCGCGATGGCGCTGGAGCACCTGGCGTGGGCCGAACGCAATGCCGAGGCCGTGCTCGGCCCGCGCACGGTGCGGCCCGGCGCGCTCACCGCCAACCACAAGTGCGTGGTCGAGTACCGGCCCTACGGCGTGGTCGGTGTGATCGGGCCGTGGAACTACCCGGTCTTCACGCCGCTGGGCTCGATCGCGGCCGCGCTCGCCGCGGGCAACGCGGTGGTGTTCAAGCCCAGCGAGTACACGCCCGAGGTCGGCCGCCGGCTGGGCGAGGCGTTCGGCGACGCGTCGGTGCTGGGGGTCGTCACCGGCGACGGCCGAACCGGCGCCGCGTTGTGCCGGTCCGGTGTGGACAAGATCGGCTTCACCGGCTCCACCGCGACCGGCCGCCGGGTCATGGCCGCCTGCGCCGAGTCGGTCACGCCGGTGCTGATGGAGTGCGGCGGCAAGGACGCCCTGCTCGTGGACGCCGACGCCGATTTGGACGCGGCCGCGGACGCCGCGGTGTGGGGCGGCATGTCCAACGCCGGTCAGACCTGCCTGGCGGTCGAGCGGGTGTACGTCCACCGGGACGTGCATGACGCGTTCCTGGAGAAGGTCGTCGCTCTGGCGCGTGGGGTGCGGGCCGGCGAGCACATCGGGCCGGTCACCATGCCCGGCCAGCTGGAGGTCATCGACAGCCACATCCGCGACGCGCTGGACCGCGGCGGCCGCGCGGTGCTGGGCGGGCCGGACGCCGTGCGGGGCCGGTTCGTCGAGCCGACCATCCTCACCGGCGTGCCCGAGGACAGCGCCGCGGTCACCGAGGAGACGTTCGGGCCCACTCTGACCGTGACCGCGGTCGCCGACATGGACGAAGCGGTCGAACTCACCAACCGCAGCCGGTACGGGCTCGGCGCGACGGTCTTCTCCCGCCGCAACGGCGAGGCGATCGCGCGGCGGATCCGGTCCGGCGCCGTGTCGGTCAACGCCTTCGTCGCGCACGCGACCGTGCCCGCGCTGCCGCTGGGCGGCACCGGGGCGTCCGGCTTCGGGCGGGTGCACGGCGCGGACGGGCTGCGCGAGTTCGCCTACCCGCGCGCGACCACCGCGCAGCGGTTCCCGTCACCGGTGCCGTTGACGTCGTTCCGCCGGCCGCCGTGGGCGGACACGCTGGTGCGGGTGCTGATCGCGGTCCGGCACGGGTGGCGGTGACCGTGGTGCTCGCGACACTGCGCGACCTCGGACTGCCGCTCCCCGGCGGGCGGACCTACCGCGTCGCGGGACGGACGGTGCTGATCACCGGCGGCGGCGCCGGCATCGGGCGCGCGCTCGCGCGCGTCCTGCACGCGCGGGGCGCGGTGGTGGCGCTCGTCGACCGCGACGGCGCCGCGCTGGAGGCGGCCGCGGAGGAACTGGGGGACCGGGTGCTCACCGCGGTCGCCGACGTGCGGGACCGGGACGGGGTCGCGTCGGCGGTGCGTGGTCTGGCCGGCCGCGCGGGCGGGCTGGACGTGGTCGTCGCCAACGCCGGGGTCACCCCGCCGCCCGCGACGCTGCGGCAGATCGAGCCGGGCGAGTTCGACCGGGTGCTGGCGGTCAACGTCACCGGCGCGTTCAACACCGTGCGGCCCGCGCTGGACCACCTGATCGCCCGGCGGGGGCACGTGGTGGTGGTGTCCTCGGCGGCGGCTTTCGTGCCCGGCCCTGGCGGCGCGGCGTACATGGTGAGCAAGGCGGCGGTCGAACAGCTGGGCCGCGCGTTGCGGCTGGAGCTGGCCGGGCACGGCGTGACGGCCGGGGTCGCCTACTTCGGAGTCGTCGACACGCAACTGGCGCGCACCACCCTCGACGACGACCCGCTCGGGCAGGCGCTGGAGAAACGCCTGCCACGGCCGCTGCGCCGCCGCATCACGGCCACGGAGGCGGCCACCGTGCTGGCCGACGCGATCGCCCGCCGCGCGGGGCGCACGCTCGCGCCGGCGGCGTGGCAGCCGTGGGCGCTGCTGCGCGGGGTGGTGAACGTGGCCGCGGACGCCTACCTGGCCGCCGACCGGACGACGCAGGCGCTGATCCGCGAGCTGGAGGAGCGGGGGAAGGCGGGGTGATGGCCGGTGCCCGGGGCATCGGCGGCGGCAGGGGCACCGCGCGATGGCGGCGAGCGCCGCGCAGCAACGCGCGGCGGCGCGTTCCGTGCGGCGCGGCCCGGTCGGTTGTTCACCGGACCGCGGGCTCGCGGCCGACATTCCACTTCACTGCGCGATCGCGCCGGGAGTTTCGGGCCGGCCGCGGGTGGTGCGCGCGTGGGGGTGCTGCCGACTCTCGCCGCCGCGTGCCGTCGCCGCCGCGTGGCGGCGCGGGTGATGATGCCGCCGCGTGCGGGCGGTGGCCGTGCGACGCGCTGGCACCGCCGCCTCCCCGTGCGGGCGATGGCGCCACCTCTCCGCCCGGGCCGGTGAGGGCCGCATGAGCTCGTGGCAGTCCCGGCTGCTGGCGCAGGCCACGTCCCGCACCATCCGGCCCCTGATCGCCCGCGCGCCGATCACCCCGCTCACTCTCCGGGGCGCGCGCTGGGCCATCGACCGCGCGGTCGCGGGCACTGGCCGCCTCCCGGCCGGCACCACCTGGCGCCGAATCGAACTTCCCGCGTGCGGCGCCGAGTTCGTGTGCCCCGCCGAACCGGCCGCCGTCACGGTGCTCTACTTCCACGGCGGTGGCTTCATCGCCGGCTCCGCGCGTGCCTGGCGTCCCTTCGTGGCCGGTCTGCGGATGCCCGTCCTGTCCGTCGACTACCGCCTGGCCCCTGAGCACCGCATCAGCGACGCGATCGGCGACGGCCTGTCCGCCTACCGCTGGCTGATCGAGCACACCAGCACCCCGGTCGTCTTCGCGGGTGACTCCGCCGGCGGTGGGCTCGCGATCTCCGTCGCGCTGCGCGCCCGCGACGAAGGCCTTCCCGTGCCGGACGGTCTCGCGGTGATCTCGCCGTGGGCCGAACTCGGGCCGGCTCGCCCGGGCCCCGCCGACGCGCTGCTGTCGACCGCCTGCGTCGACCGGGTCGTCCGGCTCTGCGGCACCGGGCCGGAACCGTCGGCGGCGCGGGCCGACCTGCGCGGGCTGCCACCCACGCTCGTCGTCGCCGGGGAGCGGGACCTGCTCGCCGCCGACAGCCACCTCGTCGCGCGGCGGTTGCGTGACGCCGGCGTGCCCTGCGAACTCCGCGTCTGGCCGGGACAGGGCCACGCGTTCCCGCTCGCCCGCGCCCTCCCCGAGTCCGCCGCCGCACTGGCGGCGATCACCAGTTTCCTCACTACCCGGAGCAGATCCCCGTGCCCTACACCGCCGTCGAGTACGCCGTCCGCGACAAGGTCGCGACCATCACCCTGAACCGGCCCGCCGCGCGCAACGGCTACACCGTCACTATGGCGGGGGCAGCAGGATCGTGGCGCCCACGCCGACGGCCGCGCCCTGGACGGCGGCGATGACCGGCTTGTTCATTGCGCAGATCGCGATCACGCACCGGTTCAGGGGCTCCACGAAGGACTCGTCGACTACCGGCTCGCCACCGCCGACGCGCGGTTCGGGTTCGTCTTCACCCGCCGCGGCATCGTCCCGGAGGGCGCCTCGACCTGGTTCCTGCCGAGGCCGGTGGGCATGGCGAATTCGCGACCGGCTCGCCGGCCGCGCGCACGAGCTGGCGCGGGAACTGGCCGCCACGGTCGCCCCGGTGTCGGTCGCGCTCACCCGGCTCATCGCGGAGATCCGCACCAGCCCGGACGCCGACTTCCCCGGGCGCGTCCGCACCGACCTGCCGGACCACCTGACCTGGCCCGGAAGTTAGGGTTGCCCGGTGAGTGCGACCCTCCAGGCCAAGGACCTGACCGCGGGCCACGGGCACCGCACCCTCTTCTCCGGTCTCGACCTGGTGGTGGCGCCCGGTGACGTCGTCGGGCTGGTCGGCGTCAACGGCGCGGGCAAGTCCACGCTGCTGCGGATCCTCGCCGGGGTCGACAAGCCCGAGGCGGGCGAGGTCCGGCTCACCCCGCCCGCGGCGACCGTCGGGTACCTGCCGCAGGAACCGGAACGCAGGCCGGGCGAGTCGGTGCGCGAGTTCCTGGCTCGGCGCACCTCGGTCGCGGCGGCGCAGGCGGAGCTGGACGCGGCCACCGAGGCGCTGACCGCGGGCGCCGACGGAGCCGACGACCGCTACGCCGTGGCCCTCGACCGGTGGCTGGCGCTGGGCGGCGCGGACCTCGACCACCGCGCCGAGGAGGTCGCGGTCGAGCTGGGCCTGTCGGTGGACCTCGACCAGCCGATGACGTCGCTGTCCGGCGGGCAGGCCGCCCGCGCCGGGCTCGCGTCGCTGCTGCTCAGCCGCTACGACGTGTTCCTGCTCGACGAGCCGACCAACGACCTCGACCTGGACGGCCTGGCGCGGCTCGAGCGGTTCGTCACCGGGCTGCGCGCGGCGACCGTGCTGGTCAGCCACGACCGGGAGTTCCTCGCCCGCACCGTCGACCAGGTGCTGGAGCTGGACCTGCCGCAGCAGCAGGTGCGGCTCTACGGCGGCGGGTACGAGTCGTACCTGGAGGAGCGCGCCGTGGCGCGGCGGCACGCGCGCGAGAACTACGAGGAGTACGCGGCGACGCGCGCTTCGCTGGAGGAGCGGGCGCGCACGCAGCGCGCCTGGATGGAGAAGGGCGTCCGCAACGCCCGCCGCAAGGCCGCGGACAACGACAAGGCCGGCCGCAAGTTCCGCGCGGAGGCCACCGAGAAGCAGGCCGCGAAGGCCCGCCAGACCGACCGGATGATCGAACGGCTGGAGGCCGTCGAGGAGCCGCGCAAGGAGTGGGAGCTGCGGATGGAGATCGCCGCGGCTCCGCGGGCCGGCGCGGTCGTGGCGACGCTGCGGGGAGCCGTGGTGCGGCGGGACGCGTTCACCCTCGGGCCGGTGGACCTGCAGATCGACTGGGCCGACCGGGTGGCGATCACCGGTGCGAACGGGGCAGGCAAGTCGACGCTGCTGGCCGCGCTGCTCGGGCGGGTTCCGCTCGACGCCGGGTCGGCGTCGCTGGGGTCCGGGGTGGAGGTCGGCGAGGTCGACCAGGCGCGCCGGCTGTTCCTCGGCGACCTGCCGCTGGCCGAGGCGTTCGCGCGGGAGGTCCCGTCCCTCGCCGACGCCGACGTCCGGACGCTGCTCGCGAAGTTCGGCCTGGCGGCCGCGCACGTGCTCCGCCCCGCGGCGACGCTGTCCCCGGGCGAGCGCACCCGCGCGGCGCTCGCGCTGCTGCAGGCGCGCGGGGTGAACCTGCTGGTACTGGACGAGCCGACCAACCACCTCGACCTGCCCGCCATCGAGCAGCTGGAGTCCGCTTTGGACAGCTACCGGGGCACGCTGCTGCTGGTGACCCACGACCGGCGCATGCTGGAGGCGGTCCACGTGACCCGGCGGCTGGAGGTCGTGGACGGCAAGGTCACCGAGCTCTGAGCCGTGACTTTCTCCGCCCCCGCGACGAGGTGACGCGCCCGGGCATGGGGCGCACGCTGCGGCGATATCGGTTCACGTATCGCCGAACGGGTGGCGTGGTCTTGGACAGGCGTACCACTTCGGTGCTGGGGTGGCGCCCTGAGAACGAAGAAGTGGCTGCTGACCTGCGGCGTGCTCGCGGTGATCGCGATCGTCACGGCAGCGATCGTGGTGCTGCGTGGCCGCCCGGGCGGCGCACCCGCCGGGGACGGTGTCGCGGCGGCGGTCGGGCAGTACCTGCGCGCGTGGTCGGCAGGCGACGACCGGCAGGCCGGTGCGCTGACCGACGATCCCCGTGGCGCCGGCACGGTGCTCGCCGCGTCCCGGTCGGGTCTCGGGGCCTCCGCGGTGACGGCGACGCTCCAGGACGTCAGCGGCGACACCGCGCGCGTCCGTGTCGAGTGGACACTGGGTCAGGGCCGGGTGTGGACCTACGACACCGCGCTGACCGTCGTCCCGGGTGACGGCGCACCACGCGTGCACTTCACCCCGGCGGCGATCCACCCCGAGCTCGGCGAGGGCGACCGGCTGGTCACGCGCTCCGCGGCCGCCGGGGTCGCCCTCGTGGACCGGGACGGCGAGCCGTTGCTGCGGTGGGGCACGAGCGGCCCGGAGGCCGTCGAACCGTCGCTCGCGCCGTTGATCCTGCCCGGGCTCGGGCGACTGCTCGCGATCGACAGCACTGCCTGGACCGTGTCGCGGGTCGACCGGCAGGGCCGGGAAGAAGTGCTCCACCGCGCCGGGCAGCCGCCCGCAGCGCCGATGAGAACCACGCTGAGCCGCACCGTTCAGCGGGCGGCGCAGGCTGCGGTGGACGGTGCGCCGGGGCCCGCGATGCTGGTCGTGATCCAGCCGTCCACCGGGGACATCCTGGCCGTGGCGCAGAACGCGCAGGTCACCGACGGCAACCCGCTGACCGGCCTGTACGCCCCGGGATCCACGTTCAAGATCGCCACCGTGACCGAGGCGCTGGAACGGGGACTCGCGCGCGCGGACGAGCAACTGCCGTGCCCGGCGACTGTCCGGATCGGGCAGCGGACCATTCCCAACGAGGACCTGTTCGCCTTTCCCTCGCTGCCGTTGCACTCGGCGTTCGCGCACTCGTGCAACACGACCTTCGCGCAGCTGGCTTCGCGGCTGCCCGCGGACGGGCTGGCCGAGGCGGCCGGACGGCTGGGCCTGAACGCCGACTTCACCATCCCGGGCATCACCACCGGGAGGTCGTCACCGGCGGCACCGCGACCGGCCTGCGGGCGAGCGGAACCGTGCACGGCAAGACGGGCACGGCGCAGTACGGCGACGGCAGCCAGGCGAACGGCTGGTTCGTGGGCTACCGGGGGGACGTCGCGTTCTCGGCGCTGACCCTCGCGACCAACTCGTCGAAGCCCGCCGTGGCGCTGTCCGCGGCCTTCCTGAACCGGCTGCCCTGACCGCCGTGCGGCCCGAAAGATCCGCTTCGCGCCCCGTTCACCCTGGCGACCGGCCCCATCCACCGGCGGTGGCTAGACAGTGTCGGTGCCGGAGAAGGGAAACCGATGAAACGACTGCTGTTGCTGATCTTCGCCGTGGTCGTGGCGGGCGGTGCGCTGCCGGCGACGGCGGCGCCGCGGGTGCAGCCGCTCGAACACGCCCACGCCCACAACGACTACGAGCACGACCGCCCGCTGGCGGATGCTCTCGACCACGGCTTCACCTCGGTCGAGGCCGACGTGTGGCTGGTGGACGGCGAACTGCGAGTGGCGCACGACCTCGTCGACGCGCGGCCCGGGCGCACCCTGACCAGCCTGTACCTGAAGCCGCTCGCCCAGCGGGTGCACGCGGGCGGCGGCCGGGTCTACCCGCGGTGGCGCGGGTCGTTCCAGCTGCTGATCGACATCAAGAGCGACGGCCCGTCGACGTACCAGGCCGTGGACGCGGCGCTGCGCGAGTTCCGGTTCATGCTCACGCGGTGGACCAACGGGCACGAGCGCAGCGGCGCGGTCGAGGTGGTCATCAGCGGCAACCGGCCGCGTGCGGACATGCTGGCGCAGCGCAGCAGGCTGGCGGGCTACGACGGGCGGCTGGCCGACCTGGGCACCGGCACGCCGGCCGGTTTCATGCCGCTGGTGAGCGACAACTGGAGCAACGCCTTCACGTGGCAGGGCGTGGGCCCGATGCCGTCGGCCGAGCGGGCGAAGCTGCAGGGGATCGTCGCACAGGCGCACGAGGCCGGCTACCGGATCCGCTTCTGGGCGACGCCCGACACGCCGGGCGCCGCGCGGGAGGCGGTGTGGCGGGAGCTGCTGGCGGCCGGGGTGGACCACATCAACACGGACGACCTGGCCGGGCTGCGGGAGTTCCTGCTGGCCAACGACCCAGCCGAGCGCCGGGCGGCTTGAGCCGGTTGGTGAGGGCGGCTTGAGCCGTTCACCACGGAAGGTGGTGGCTGGGCGCGGGCGGCGGCTTGGTTCCGGGGGTGGGGCCGCCGCCGGTGCTGCGGTGCATGGACTGGCCGGCCGCCGGATCTTCAGGTGGGTGGGGGCGGGGTGGCCCGTCACCATCGGTGGGTGGGAAACGAACTGCCGGTGGGCCGGACGGTTGAACCCGAGTCGGCTGGGCTTCGGCCCGCCGCCAGCGGCGGCGGGGTCGCGCGGCCCGGCCACGGGAGTTCCTGCTGGCCAACGGCCCGGCCGAGCGCCGGGCGGCTTGATCCGGTTGGTGAGGGCGGTGCGAGCCGCCCTCATCAACCGTCCGGAACTCGCTGTCCGTCAACCAGTCCTACGCAGCCGGATCGAACGGAATCCCCGCCGGCTTGGCTTTCGCCAGGTTGCTCGCGAACGCACTGTCCTTGATCGCGAAGCTCGCGGATCCGAAGTCCGCACCCATCAACCGGTCGCGGATGCCCGCCGGGTAGTTGTCCCAGCTCACCAGGTCCGGGTACTGCCACGTGCCGTAGTGGTTTTCCGGCGTCTCGGTCATCCCCGCGAGGCGGAAGCAGTGCGTGCTCGCGCCGTCCTTGTGGTAGACGACCTTCGCGTGCGTGCCCTCCCAGCCGACCTGCGCGCGCGGGTAGGTGGAGTACTCGCCGTGCGCGGACACCGACACGTACTCCGCCTGGCCGCCCTGCACCCAGACCACCACGTGCTCGATGTCGTGCCGGTGCCCGCAGCAGTCGATGCCCGGCACCGCCTGGTCCTTCTCGAAGTACAGGTCGTAGACGTAGGCGCACCAGCCGTTGTTGCACTTCGACCGCGAGTACGAGTTCGTGTTGTCCAAATCGGACTGGTCGTGGCAGTTGCCGTTCAGGGCGCCGGAGTTGTTGAGCCCCGGGTTGAGCGTGCCGTCCGGGCCGATGGCGGGCGTCGGGTAGCAGCCGTCGCCGTCGTAGTCGAACGCGGGCTGCCACTTGCCGTCCTCGGCGGCGTAGCTCGCGGGAAGCGCTTTCGGCGGCTCGGCCCACGCGGCGGCGGGCAGCAGGACGGTGAACAGGGTCGCGATCACGGTGACGACAGCGGCTCTTCTCGCGCGCATGACTGACCTTTCCCTCGGCGATCTCGTGGGAAAGTACCGGGATCGATCCACAGCCGGTGGTCCCGCGCGTGAACAAGTGCTTACGGACCGCTCCCGAGTTGCGCTACTCTCCAGTAGGTAGCCGCTTCCAACGGAGGAAGACCATGCGTGCTCGCGCGTTCCTGCTCGGTGCCCTCATGCTCGCCGCCGCGCCCACGGCCGCCACCGCCGAGCCGGCCCTGCAGGAGGTCCTGCTCGTCGGCAACAACTGGGAGGGCACGGCCGACGTCCTCGCCTCGACCGGGGACTTCCACCGCATCGGCCGGATCGACGTCGTCCCGGACAAGGACGAGCGGCTGCGCGAGATCTACCTCAACCCGGTCCGGCTCGCGTTCTTCCTGGGCATCCGCGAGACCGTGGGCGAGGGGCACGACCAGTTCGTCGACGACATGTACTCCACCCCCGACGGCTCCGCGATCGTGGTGTCCCGCCCCAGTTTCGCCGACGTGGTCTCGATCGACACCGGCACCGGCGCGATCAACTGGCGCTTCCCGGTCTCCGGTTTCCGCGCCGACCACATGGCCGTCTCGCCGGACGGGCTGCGGGTCGCGGTGTCGGCGTCCACCAGCAACCGGGTGCACGTGCTGGACATCCGCACCGGCGCGGAACTGGGCTCGTTCGCCACCGGCGACAAGCCGCACGAAAACGTTTTCTCCGCCGACGGCCGCTACCTGTGGAACATGTCCATCGGGGAGGTCAACAACGACCTCGACGCGCCGTTCCTGGACCCGCTGAAGGGCGATCGCCGCATCACCGTGGTCGACGCCACTACGTTCCGGCAGGTGCGGATCATCGACATGCGGCCGCGGCTGGACGCCTTCGGGGCCGACCACTCCGACGCCGTGCGCCCGGTCGCGTTCAGCCCGGACGAGTCGGTGCTCTACTTCCAGGTGTCGTTCTTCAACGGCTTCTTCGAGTACGACGTGCCCGGCGACCGGATCACCCGCGTGAAGACGCTGCCGAAGAACCCGGCGACCAGCGACGACCGCACCACGTTCGTCAACGACTCGCGCCACCACGGCCTGTCGATGAACCCCGCGGGCACGAAGCTGTGCGTGGCGGGCACGATGGACGACTACGCGACGGTGGTCGACCGCGCCACCCTGCGGGAGGGCCCGCTGGTGACGGCGAGGAAGCCGTACTGGGCCACGGTCAGCGGCGACGGCGCCGCGTGCGTCATCTCCGAGAGCGGGACCGACCAGGTGACCGCGATCGACTTCGCGACCGGGCAGAAGATCACGTCCGTGCCGGTGGGCGACCACCCGCAGCGGGTGCGGCTGGCCCACCTCCCGGCTGGCTGGACCGGGGTCTGACCGGTCAGGTCTTCTTGCGGCGCGCGGTGGCCGAGCGCGGCGGAGCGGCGCGCATCCGCTCGCGCACCCCGCTCAGGATGCCGCTCAGCGTGGTGAGGTCCCGCCGGGACAGCCCCTCGAACAGCATCGTGCGCACCACGTCGACGTGGCCGGGCAGGACGCGGTTCACCATGTCCCGGCCGGCGTCGGTGATCGTCACCGTCACGCTGCGCTCGTCGTCCTCGGACTGGCGGCGGGTGACCAGCCCGGCCTTGTCCAGCAGCCCGGCCTGGTAGGTCAGGCCGCTGCGGCTGTAGACGACCCCGTCGGCCAGGTCGGTCATCCGCTGGCTGCCGCCGGGGGAGTTCGCGAGCCGGGCGAGGATCTGGAACTGCACCCAGCTCAGCGGCCCGCTCGCGCGCAGCTGCTGCTCCACCGCGTGCTGCAGGAGGCTGCTGACCTCCATCAGCGCGAAGTACGCGTCCAGCTGCTCCGAGTCGAGTGCGTCGTGGCTCACGCCCGGAATTCTACTTGCTTCGACTTCGAAGCGTGCTATGGTCGGGAGGTGCTTCGAATTCGGAGCAAACGTCGAATCGAGGAGTGATCATGAGAGCAGTGCGGTACAGCGAGTACGGCGGCCCGGACGTCCTGCGCCACGAGGAGGCCGAGCGGCCCCAGCCAGGGCCGGGTCAGGTGCTGGTGCGGGTCGCGGGCACCAGCTTCAACGGCGTGGACGCCCTGGTCCGCGCGGGTGTGCTGCGGGAGGTCTTCCCGGTGCGCCTGCCCCACACCCCGGGCGTGGACGTGTCCGGGACCGTCGAGGAGACCGGCGACGGCGTGACCGGCTTCCGGCGCGGCGACGCGGTGATCGGGTTCCTGCCGATCGTCGACGGCGGCGCGGCCGCCGAGTACGTACTGGCCCCGGCCGAGGTGCTGGCGGCCGCGCCGGAGTCCGTCCCGCTGGCCGACGCGGCGGCGCTTCCGGTGGTGGGCCTCACCGCGTGGCAGGGGCTGTTCGAGCTCGGCCAGGTGCGGCCGGGACAGCGCGTGCTGGTGCACGGCGCGGGCGGCGCGGTCGGTGGTTACGCGGTGCAGCTCGCGGCTCAGGCCGGGGCGACGGTCATCGCCACCGCCCGCGACGAGCACGCCGGCCGGCTGTGGTCCTACGGCGCGGCGCAGGTCGTCGGCCGCGAGGCGTTCGGCGAGGTGCGGGAGCCGGTCGACGTGGTGCTGAACCTGGCGCCAGAGACCCCGCCCGAGCTGACCCCGCTCGTGGGCGCGGGCGGGATCGTGGTGACCAGCGCGACGCCGCCGGAACCCGACGAGGCCCGCGGCGTGCGCGCCGAGCGGGTGTTCGTCCGCAGCGACGCCGGGCAGCTCCGGCACCTCGCGGAGGAGGTCGACGCCGGGCGGCTGCGCATCCACGTCGCCGACCGCCGCCCGCTTGCCGAACTGCCCGCGGTCCACGAGGCGGCCGGCGCCGGGAAGCTCGCCGGCAAGACGGTGCTCGTGCCCTGACCGGCGGTCAGGCGGTGGGCACCGGCTCGGCGGGCTCCTCCCGGGGAGCCCCCTTGCGGTTCCTGGTCCGGCGCCGGACCAGGAACACGACCACCACCAGTCCACAGAGGACGATCACCAGCGGCACCCACGGCACTGCCCACCCGTTCCCGGTGGCCGCCACGGCGGGCAGCACCGCCGTCGAACCGGCCGCGTCGGGAAGCAGCGGGGTGAGCGTGACGCTCCCGGCCAACCACACCGCGGGCACCACCCCGTGCACCGGCACCGAGACCGGCCACTTCTCGCCGGGCAGCAGGGACGGCGTGTCGGCGACCGGATCCGCCGCGCGGGACCAGCTGCCGAACGGCCCCGACACCGAGGCCGACTGCCGCACCGCGACGATCGCGTTCCCGGTGTTGTGCACCGTGTACGTCAGCACCGCGTCGCCACCCGAGTAGTCCACGCGGACGTCCTCGGCCGAGACACCGGGCGCCAGCGCGCCCCCGACGCGCAGCCGGATCCGGATGCCCACCCGCCGCTCCACACCGTCCTGGACCAGCGACGTCACGATGCCGCCCATCCGGTCGCCCGGCGTCGCTCCGGCGGGCACCGCCAGCGTGAACGGCACCTCGATCGTCTGTCCCGGTTGGACGGTCACGCTGCCGGTCGCCGGGGACACCCACGCGCCGACACCCGTCGACGCGGTGTCCCGGGTGAGGAGGTCCAGCTTGCCCTGCGCGGTGGTGAACGCGTCGGCGGCGTAGACGGCCAGTTCGAGCGGCGCACTGCCGTTGTTGGTGACGATCAGGCCGTCCGTGAGCTGTTCGCCCGGGTCCAGGGTGTAGTTGTAGTTCACCCGGTCCGAGCCGAACTCGCCGTCGGCCGTCGCCACCGACCAGGGCACGTCGTCCTGCGCGGCGGCGGGCACCGCGCCCGTCAGCACGGCGAACAACGCGGCCGCCGCCGCGGCGGCGGCTCGAAGAGTCAGCATGGGACAGTCCTAACCGGAGAGGGCGGGCGCCCCGGGGGACGCCCGCCCGGTGGAAAACTCAGCTCAGCGCGGTGACGGTGGCCTTGCCGTCCCTCGGCTCCTGGCCGACCCAGTCGGGACGGCCGGGCTTGCCACCGTGGCCGTGACCCCGGTCGCCGGTGGTGTGGATGACCACCTTGTCGACGAGCGAGCCGACCGGCCGCGCGGGCGTCGCGCCGCTGTCCGGCCCGCACCACGACACCCGGCCCAGCTCCACCGCGGCGTTCGGCGCCGCACAGGTGCCGCTGCGCACGTTCTCGACCACGAGCTTGTCGTCGCGCACCTGGACCTTCACGTAGGTGCGGACGTGCTCCTGGTTCTCCACCGAGTTGGCCCAGTGGTGGTCCGGATTCAGCGGGTCCGGACCGTAGTCCGGGTCCTTGCTGGTGTCCGGCGCGGTCAGGTCGTAGTACTTCGAGCCGGACGCCGAGTTCGCCGTCACGTAGATGACGCCGCCCGGGCCCTGGACCACCTGCGTGGCGCCGGGCTGCTCGGCCGGGTTCGCCTTCTGCCCGTTCTTGATCTCGTAGCTGCGCGAGTAGCTGTGGTCGTGGCCCTGCAGGACCAGGTCGACCCCGAGGTTGGAGAACGCGGTGGGGAAGTCCTTGCGGCGCTGCTGGTTGTCCGTGTCGTTGGCGTGGTCGGCGGGCGAGTAGATCGAGTGGTGGTAGACGAGCACGATGTGCTTGGCGTCCTTGCCGTGCTCGTGGATCACGTCGGTGACGTAGCCGATGTGCGCCTCGTCCGAACCGGCGGCGTAGGCGTTGCTGTTCAGGTCGACGAACAGCACGTCCTTGTAGACGTACCAGTAGTCGCCGCCGGAGCGCGCCGCGGCGTCACCGTTGTAGAACGGCGCGGAGCGGTCCGTGTTCGGGGTCCAGAAGTGCTGCTCGTAGGCCTTGCCGCCGACGTCGTGGTTGCCGATCGTGGCCGCCCACGGGTACTGGCGCAGCCTGTCGGAGGCGAGGAACGCGTCCCACTGCGTCTCGTTGTTCGCCGACTCGACCTGGTCGCCGCCGGAGACCAGCAGCTCGGCGTCCGGGTTCGCGGTCAGCGCCACGTTCAGCGTGTCCGCCCAGCCCGCGCCGTCGCGGGCGGTGTCGCCGGACGAGCCGATCTGCGGGTCGCCGAAGAACAGGAAGTCGAAGTCGCCCTTGAACTTCTGCGTGCGGAACGTGTAGACGGGCGACCAGCCGCCCTCGGTGCCGACGCGGTAGGCGTACTCGGTGTTCTGCTTCAGGCCGTTGATGGTGGCGTGCCCGTTGTAGCCGCCGTTGACCGTGTTCGCGGCGACGGTGGCGGGGAACGTGGTGGCGTTGCGGGGGAATTGCCCGTTGCGCACCTTGGACGCCGGGGCGACCTGCACGACCTGGGCGGTGTTCGCCGAGGTGTACCAGCTCACGACGCGCTGCGACTCGGTGGCGCCGACGCCCAGGACGATCCCGGCCGGCTTGGCGGTTTCGGCGGCGCCGGCCGTGGTGACCAGACTGCTGCCGAACACCACCGTGACGCCGAGGACCGCCGCGGCGGCGCCGCGGGCCACGCGACGCCGATCGCCCGATCTGGAGTTTTTCATCAGTTCCGTCCGTTTCGGATTCGACGGGGTTGGGAAGATCGACTGGAGCGTCGTCCGCGTCCGTGTGGCGCAGGTGAACGGAACCGGTCGCACCGGTGTCCGGTCCTCGAAGAACGTGAGGTCACAGACCGGAAATCCGCTCGGCGAACCACAAAAGCCCCATCACCGTCACGCCCGCGGCGATCGCGCCGGTGGCCCAGCGGCCGACGACCGGCGAGCGGCGGCGCAGCAGCGCCAGCAACGGGAAGGCGATCGCGATGATCGCCAGCTGCACCACCTCGATGCCGACGTTGAACACCAGCAGCGACCACAGCAGCGACCACGACCACGCCTGCTCGATGCCCAGCGCGCCGGCGAAACCGAGTCCGTGCACGAGTCCGAAGCAGAACGTCACCCCGAGGCGCGCCCACCCGGTGCGGTCCAGCGCGAAGCGGCCGGACGCCTCCAGATCGATCGCGTCCGCGCCGCGCCGCCACCACCGCCACAGCGGCCAGGCGGCGACGATCGCGATCGACAACGCGATCACCGGTTCGACGAACGCGTCCGGCACCCGGACTGCCCCGAGCGCGGCGAGGATGAAGGTGATCGAGTGGGCGAGCGTGAACGTGGTGGCCGCCAGCACGATCTCGCGCGGGCGGCGGGAACCGGCGATCAGCGCCAGCAGGAACAGGATGTGGTCGATCCCGGTGAGCAGGTGCTCGGCGCCCAGCCGGAAGAACTCCCAGAACCGCTGCGCCCCGGACTGTTCGGTGGAGAACGACGGGTGCGCCGCGTCCAGCGCGGCGCTGCCCGAGGCCAGGTCCAGGTCGTAGGTCACGATGGTCTTGGTGTCGCGGACGTAGCCTTCGCCGTCGGGGAACAGTCCACTGCGGACCTCGTGCACCGTCGAAATCGGACACCGGACATCCAGGACGAGACGGGCGTACGGGACGCCTTCCCGTTCCTCCATGGTGAATCCGCCGTCCTGCACCGGGGTGCAGGCGCTGCCCTGCGCGGTCACGGCGAAGCGCTCCGCCACGTACTTCAGGACAGTGCCGGCGTGCGCGTCCAGTGCGGCGGCCTGCGCGACGGGATCACGGGCCTCGAACGCCGCGGTGCCCTGGTGGAACAGCGGATCGTCGTCCTCGTAGTCGGCGGCGGAGACGACCAGCAGGTCGTACTCCAGTCCCAGTTCGACGCGGACGTGCCCGGGTCCGGGCGAGGTGAGTCCGGCGTAGACGGTCGAGGTGAACCCGTGCGCGGCGGCCGGCGCGGCGGTCAGGACGAGAGCCACGGCCGCGGCGGCGACAGCGAAAGCGGCGCGTCTGAGGGGGCGGGACATGTCCGCACACTGCTCGCCGGAGGTGAACGGCCGACGGCTGCCGGGCGAACAGGCGGCGGACGGATCCCGACGACAGCCGCCGCGCCGCCGCTGACCGGGTAGGAATGGGACATCCCCTGTCCCCGTGGAGGAAGATTCCCGTGCGCGTTCCCGCTGCCGGTGTGCTCGCCGCGATCGCCGTGCTGCTGACCGGGTGCGGCCCGGCCGACGACTGGTCCGGACCACACGCGGCGCCTGGTCCGGTCGGGACACTCGCGCCCGGCTTCGTGACCGCGCCGCCCACCCCGGAGGCGACGATCACCCCGAGCCCCGGCTCGTGGGACGGCGTGCACCCGGCGCCCGGTTACCGCGTCGTCCTGCTCACCGCGGGGGACGACGCGCCGACGAAGACGCTCACCGACGCCGTGACCGCGTGGGCGGAGGCGGAAGAGGTCAGCCTGAAGACGGTCACGGCCACCGGGCCGGACGACTACGTCCCGGGCATCAGCCGGGCGATGGACCTGAAGCCGGACCTGATCATCGCGGCGGGCAACGCGCTGGTCGACCCGCTCGCGCTGGTCACCGCCAGCCACCTGGACCAGCAGTTCCTGGTGCTCGGCGCGGAACTGGCCGAGCCGACGGAGAACGTGACGGCGGCGAACTGGCCCGGCGCCTCCTTCCGCGGCGAAGGCCTGGACATGTCCTCCTCCTTCGACGCGGCGTCGTTCACGCCCGCCCGGGCCGCCGCCGCGGTCCGGGCCGGCGTGGCGAGCGTCCTCAACCACCTGACGGGCATCGTCGTCCGGCTCCCGTAGGGTCACCGCCGCAGCTCGGCCACCTTGTCCAGCCAGCCCAGCTTGTGCGGGTTGTTGATGCCGTAGATGCGGGTGATCCGGCCGTCCTCGACGACGAGGCTCAGCGCGGCGGCGGCGCCAGCCACGTCGAGCCGGACGCCCGGCATGCCGTTGACCCAGGTCGCGCTCGCGGTGAAGCCGGTGAGCTCGGCGGCGCGCGCGAGCAGCGTCGCGACCCGCTCGGCGCCGACGACCGGCTTGCGCGCGGCGGGCACCACGCCGCCGCCGTCGGAGATCACGACCACGTCCGGGGCGAGCACGTCGACCAGGCCCTGCACGTCGCCGTTGGACACGGCGGCGAGGAAGCGCTCCACGGCCGCCTCCTGCTGCGCCCGGTCGACCTGCATGCGCGGCCGCCGGGCGGCGACGTGCTCGCGGGCGCGGTGCGCGATCTGCCGCACCGCGGCGGTGCTCTTGCCGAGCGCCTCGGCGATCTCGCCGTAGGGCACGTCGAACACGTCGTGCAGCACGAACACCGCCCGCTCGGCCGGCCCCAGCGTCTCCAGGACGGTGAGCATCGCGATCGACACGTTCTCCGCGAGCTCCACGTCCTCGGCCACGTCGGGGGTGGTGAGCAGCGGTTCGGGCAGCCACTCGCCGATGTAGTCCTCGCGCCGCCGGTACACCGAGCGGAGCCGGTTCAGCGCCTGCCGCGTCACCACGCGGACCAGGTAGGCCCGCGGGTCCCGCACCTCCGCCTGGTCCACGTCGGCCCAGCGCAGCCAGGTCTCCTGCACGACGTCCTCGGCGTCGGCGGCGGAGCCGAGCATCTCGTAGGCCACGGTGAACAGCAGGCTGCGGTGGGTGACGAACGGGTCGGTCAACGTTCCTCCTCTGGTCGTTGCCCATCCAGACACCGGCGGCCGTCCGGATGTGACATCACCGCTCCCGCCGGCCGTCCGCGATGATGTGCGGCTCCCGTTCAGTCGTCGCTCACCCTAATGAGCACCTTCGACTACAGCACCACCCGCACGCTCGACGCCCAGGTCGGCAAGGCTGGCGACGCTCGCCGTGGACGGCGGCAGGTCCTGCTCTAACAGCGGGCCCGCTCGCCGCGACCTAGGAGCATGGACGACGCCGACCTGTGGCGGGCCGTCGACACCCAGCGCGTGGCGATCGCGGACCTGCTGGACGACCTGACCGACGACGAATGGGCCCACCCGTCGCTGTGCGAGGGGTGGACGGTGCGGGACGTCGCGGCGCACCTGGCCAGCCAGTACCGGATCCGGTTGCGGGACGCGCTCGCCGGGGCGATCCGGGCGCGCGGCAACATCGACCGCGCCATCCACGACGCCGCCTGCGCCTACCGCAAGCCCGCGCCCGAGCTGGTGGCGGAGATCCGGGACCTGGCCGGGTTCCGCCGCATCCCGCCCGGCATCGGCCTGGAGGAGGTGCTGATCGACATCCTCGTCCACGGCCTGGACATCGCATTGCCGCTGGGCCGGTCACTCGCCGTGCCGCCGGATGCCGCCGCCCACGTCGCGCAGCGGCTGTGGGACAAGCCGCGCATGTTCCACGCGCGCCGGCACTTCGGCGGGCGCCACTACCGGGCCACCGACACCGGCTGGTCGGCGGGCGACGGCCCCGAGGTGAGCGGCCCGGCGTGGGCGATCATGCTGCTGTTCGCCGGGCGCCCGGCCGCGCGGGCGCACCTCACCGGCCTGCGGTAGTCAGCCGGTGACGTCGAGCGCGGCGCGGACGATGCTGTCGCTGTCCAGGCCGTGGTGCCGGTAGACGTCTTCGAGCGAGCCGGACTGGCCGAAGCCCGTCACGCCGAGCGCCGTCGTCCGGACGCGGTTGATCGTGGCGAGGAACGCCAGCGTGTGCGGATGTCCATCCAGGACGGTCACCAGGGGAGCGGCGCGGTCGGCGGGGAAGGCGGCGTCCAGGATCCAGGTGTCGGCCCGTTCGTGGCCCTGCCGGGCCCGGACCGCGCGGTGGAGCAGGTCGGGGCTGGTCACGCACACGACGTCGGCCGGAACGCCGATCTGGTCGAGCCGGGCCGCGGCGTCGAGGGCCTCGGGCACGAGCGCGCCCATCACGGCGATGGTGACGGCCGCGCCCTCCGCGCGGCGCAGCGGATACGCGCCGGCGACGACCTGGCGGCGTCGGCGTTCGCGGGCGGCCGGGTCCGACGGCACGTCGGCGAGGCTCTGGTCGACCGGGCGGGTGGACAGCCGCAGGTAGGCCGAGCTGCCGCCGGGCTTGCCGAGCTGCGCCATCGCCGCGAGCAGCGTCCACTCGGCGTCGATCGCGAACGCGGGTTCGTAGGAGAGGCAGCCGGGCTGTTCCAGTCCGATCGACGGGGTCTTGATGGACTGGTGGGCGCCGCCCTCGGGGGCGAGGGTCACGCCGGACGGGGTGCCGATGAGGATGGACTGGCCGCCGGCGTAGATGCCGTAGGACCACGGTTCGAGCGCGCGCTCGACGAACGGGTCGTAGAGCACGCCGATGGGCAGCAGCGGCTGGCCCCAGCGGCTCCAGGTGGCGCCGAGCTCGCCGAGCAGGCCGACGAGGTTGGTCTCGGCGATGCCCAGTTCGATGTGCTGGCCGGTCGGCCGTTCCCGCCAGTGCAGGATGGTTTCGCTGTCGTCGGCGAACCAGTCCGGTCGTTCCTGGACGGACCAGACGCCGACCTTGTTGACCCAGCCGCCGAGGTTGGTGGTGGAGCTGACGTCGGGGCTGACCGTGACGACGCGGCGCGCGGTGTCCGGGGCTTCGCGGGTGAGGTCGAGCAGGGCGCGGCCCAGCGCGGCCTGGGTGGTCGCGGTGCCGGTCGGGGTGCGGCCGAAGTCGGACGGCACCGGCGGCGGAGCCGCGGCCGGGATTTCCGGGCGGCGCAAGCGTTTCGCGGTGGCCCGGCAGAGCTCCTGTTCGGGGCTGCCGTCGGCGAAGGGGCGCCAGGGGTCGTCGAGGTCGGTGCCCAGCCGCTCGGCGAGTTCCCGCATCTGGGCGTCGGTGAGCAGGGCGGAGTGGTTCTGCGGGTGGCCCTTGGTGGCCAGGCCGTGGCCCTTGATCGTGTAGGCGAAGACGACCGTCGGGCGGGTGTCGTCGATCGCGGCGAAGGCCTGGTCGAGTGCGGTGAGGTCGTGCCCGCCGAGGTTGGCGATCGCGTCGGTGAGGGTGGTGTCGTCGAGGTCGTCGAGCAGGGCCGCGATGGCGGGGCTGTCACCGGGAAGCCGGCGGCGCAGTTCGGCGGCGTGGCAGCGCAGCAGGCGCTGGTACTCCGGGTTGGGCATGGCGTCGATGCGCTGCCGCAGTTCCGCGCCGCCGGGGCGGGTGAACAGTTCTTCCAGCAGGCGGCCGTACTTGAGGACGATGACCTGCCAGCCCGCGGCGGCGAACATGCCCTGCAGCTTGTCGGCGGCGATGTTGGGCACGACGCGGTCCAGGGACTGGCGGTTGAGGTCGACGATCCAGACGATCTCGCCGAGCTCGGCCACCCCCGGGTCGAGGACGGCCTCCCAGACCGCGCCCTCGTCCAGTTCGGCGTCGCCGACGAGCGAGTACTGGCGGCCGGTGCCGGCGCCACCGAACTTGGTGTCGACGTAGCGCCGGGAGACGGCGCCCCAGATCGGGGCGGTGGCGCCGATGCCGACCGAGCCGGTCGAGTAGTCGGCCGGGTCGGGGTCCTTGGTGCGGCTGGGGTAGCTCTGCAGCCCGCCGAACTCGCGCAGCCGCGGCAGGTAGGACGCGTCCAGCTCGCCGAGCAGGTGGTTGATCGCGTGCAGCACCGGCGAGGCGTGCGGCTTGACCGAGACGCGGTCCGCCGGGCGGAGGTGGTTGAACCACAGGGCGGTCATGATGGAGACCATCGACGCCGACGACGCCTGGTGGCCGCCGACCTTGAGGCCGGACGGGTTCGGGCGCACGCGGTTGGCGTGGTGGATGATCGCGCTGGACAGCCACAGCACCCGGTCCTCGACCGCGCGCAGCACGTCGGTGGCGGGTGTGGTCGTGGTGGGGGTGCTCATCGGGCCGTCCTCGATCCGGGTGCAGGTTGCTCACAGTGAACCAACCTGCTGAACTGTTGCTCAACACCCCGGCTGGAAATTGAGCAATCTGCCCAGCGCCGGAGCTGGTGTGCGAGGGAGAGGCGAGCACAATGCCCCAGGACGGCTTCGTCGACGCGGTGGACGCCCGGATCCTGCTGGAACTGGCCGAGCACCCGCGTGCGACCACGCTCGCGATCGCCGACCGGGCCGGGATCTCCCGCAACACCGCGCAAACCCGGATAGCGCGCCTGGAGGCCGGCTCGCTGGACTCGTTCGAACGGCGGATCTCACCGGCCGCGCTCGGGTACCCGCTGACCGCGTTCATCACGGCGCAGGTGACGCAACGGCTGCTGGACGAGGTGGCCGCCGCGCTCGCCGAGGTGCCCGAAGTGCTGGAGGTGCAGGGGATCTCCGGGCCGGTCGACCTGATGGTGCATGTGGTGGCGCGCGACGCCGACGACCTGTACCGGATCGCCGGGCTGATCCTCGCCATCCCCGGCGTGGAGCGCACCAACACGGCCCTGGTGATGCGCCAGCTGGTCGACTACCGGATCAAGCCGCTGCTCCACCAGGCGGCGGGGCCCGGCTAGCGGCCCGGGCGGCCGCGCTCGCGGCGGATGCGCAGGAGCACGCCCAGCACGAAGCCGAACACCGCGCTGCCGGCGACGGGCAGGAACCATGGGGCGCTCGGGTAGATGCGGAACCCGACGACGACGCAGACGACCAGGACCACGGCGCCTGCCGCGGCGGCCGTGTAGGAGCGTCGTCGAGTCACGTGCCCTCCCGGGCCTGGGCCAGCCGCGGCGGCCGGGTGCGAGGGGGTGTGTCACTCCGGTTCGGCGGGAACCGCGGTGAGCGCCGTTGAGCTACGTGCCCCGGCGACGTCATGCCAGCTCGGCGGAAACCACCGCGGGTAAGTCGCGCAGGCGGGCCAGCAGGTGGTCGATCTCGTCGCCCGGCAGCAGGACCGCGCAGACCATGCTGCTCTCCCGGACGCCCTCGCGGATGTCGACCGACAGTTCGTGCACCGGGCGGCCCTGCTGGGACAGGGCGCCGATCAGGGTGGGGACCTGCGTGGCGCCGCCGGTGAAGTAGGTGGCGATGCGGCGCCGGACGAGCATCGTCGAACGCGGGGCCGGGGTGTGGAACGTGCTGACGGACATGGCGGATCTCCAGGAAGATCGAGAAACCGGACGGATCCGGGCCAGGTCCCGAAAAAGCGATCGCCGACACTGCGCGCCGGCGACCTGGGTTCAGCCGGCGCGCCGGGCTACGAGTCGCTGGGACGTCAGGCGCTGCACGGCGCAAGATTAACACGACACCGGCCCGATCGCCGACACCCCGGCCCGGGGTGCCGGCGACGGGTGCTACCGGGTCACCCGGAACCGCAGGTGGGTCGCGGCCGGTGTGACGAGCACGTCGGTGCGTTCCAGCTCGACCGCCGACGGCAGGGTGTCGAAGAGCCGCGTGCCGCCGCCGATCAGGAGCGGGACCACGTGCACGTGGATCTCGTCCACCAGCCCGAGCGGGAGCGCCTGCTGCAGCACGGTCGCGCCGTGCAGGCCGACGAACTTGTCCCCGGCGACCTCCTGCGCCGAACCGATCGCGGCAGCCACCCCGTCGCTGAACGTGTACCCCGACGGGTACCGCTCGGGCGGCTCGCGGTGGGTGACGACGAAGCACGGGACGCCGGGCAGCGGGCCGCCCTCGCCCCAGATGTCGACGCACTTGTCGAACGACTTTCGGCCCATCACCACCGCGCCGGTGACGTCGATCGCCTGTCGCAGCAACGCCCTGTCGTCGTCGGTGGCCGCGTCGAACAGCCAGTCGTGCAGCGTGCCGGCGCCGTCGCCGAACGGGTTGTCGCGGCTGTCGTTCGGCCCGGTGACGTAACCGTCGAGCGAAACCGACATGTCGGAGATGACGAGTGCCATGGAACTGCCCCTTCCGTGGATGTTGTCACTCCTGCGTCGGACGAGCGTGCTCGGATTCGACAACGCGGTACCGCAGGTGGGTCGCGTCATGGCCGTCCAGCCGGCGGGTCAGTCGTAGTTCGGCGGCGTGGCCATCGAACAGACGGCGGCCCGCGCCGAGCAGGACCGGGACCAGGTGGATCTCCAGTTCGTCGAGCTCACCGGCGGCCAGCAGCGCCTGGGCCGCGCCCGCGCCGTGCACCAGGATCGCCTCCCCGCCCGCCGCGGCGCGGGCGTCGGCCACGCAGGCCGCCACCTCGGTGTAGTAGCGGGCGCTCCCGGGCGGCTCGTCGTCGGGGTGGTGGGTCAGCACGTGGATCGGCACGCCGTCGTGGTGGTCGCCCTGCCAGCGGCCCGCCAGCTCGAACGTCCGCCGCCCGGTGATCACCGCCCTGGTGGCCATCGCTTCGGCGAACACCTGGCCGTCCGGGCCGGGCGACTCACGCCGGTCCAGCCAGTTGAACAACCGCCCGCCGCCGCGGCCCAGTTCTTGTCCGGGGCGATCGTCGGGGCCCGCGATGTAGCCGTCCAGCGACATCGCCATGTACAGCCGGGTCAGTGCCATCGGACCGTCCTTCCGCTCGGGTGTCTCACCATCACGTCGGACGGCGGCGCCGGTTTTCGACAGCCCGCTACGCCTCGTTGCCGGGGGAGAGGTCGCGCACCGACTGGAACCCGAGCTGCGGGCCGAGCCCGGTCGCGGTGGTGCCCTCGACCGGGCGCAGCAGCAGCCCGACGTGGTCGCCGGTGTCGTGCCGGGACAGGATCTCGCCCGCGAACCAGCCGGCGCAGTCGTCGAGCACGGGGACGCCGCCCGGGCCCGGGTGCCAGGCGCAGCGCGTGAACTTGTCGGTGTCGAAGCCGGTGTGGCTGCCGAACAGCTCGGCCAGCCCGGGCACCGACGTGTCGAGCCGGTGCACGACCACCGTCGACGCCCCGGCGGCGACCTCGAAGGTGTGGTTCTTCTTCGACAGCCACACCATGAACCGCGGCGGATCGATGCTGCACTGCGCGGCGAACCCGACCAGGCACCCCGCGCGCCGCCGCCCGTCGGTGGTCGTCACGACGAACATCGGGTAGTCCAGCGCGCCGACGACCGTCTCGAACCCCTCAGCTGCCACGGCTCAGTTCTACCCGAGCCGTGGCAGCCGAGGGGCGCCGCGCACCCGCCACCCGGAACCTCAGCGGCCGAGGAACTCCAGCAGCGCGGTGTTGACCTCGTCCGGGTGGGTCCAGGCGATGTTGTGCGGCCCGCCGGGCACGGTGACGAACTCGAGGTCCTTGACGAGCCCGGGCAGCCGCGCCGCGGTGGCCTCGTACGGCAGGATCCGGTCGGCGTCGCCGTGGATGAGCAGCACCGGGACGTCGATCTTGGGCAGGTCGTCGCGGAAGTCGGTCAGCCAGGTGTCGACGCAGGCGTAGGCGGCGTGCGCCGAGGCGGCCACCGCCACGTTGAAGCTGTTCTGCCACGCCTGCTCGCTGATGCGGGTGCCGGCGTAGGTGTCGACGTTGTAGAAGTTGTCGAGGAAGTCCTTGAAGTAGGCGGGCCGGTCCTTGACGACCGCCGCCTTGATGTCCTCGAACACCGACTTGTCGACACCCTCGGGGTTGTCGTCGGTCTTGAGCAGGTACGGCGGGATCGCGCCCATCAGCACGGCCTTGCGCACCCGGTCCGAGCCGTAGGTCCCGAGGTAACGGGTGACCTCGCCGGTGCCCATCGAGAAGCCGACCAGCACCACGTCGTCGAGTTCCAGGTGGTCCAGCAGCGCCTTCAGGTCCGCGGCGAAGGTGTCGTAGTCGTAGCCGACGGTGGGCTGGCTGGACTGGCCGAACCCGCGCCGGTCGTAGGTGATGACGCGGTACCCGGCGGCCAGCAGCACCCGCTCCTGCTTCTCCCACGAGTGCCCGTTGAGCGGGTAGCCGTGGATCAGCACCACGGGCGTGCCGGTGCCGTGGTCCTCGTAGTGGATCTCGATGTCCTCGGAGTTCTCACGGCCGACGGTGATCTTCGACATGGTGTTTTCCTTCCTGTGTCAGGGTTTTCAGGCCACCGGGGGCACGTACGGGAATCCGGCGGTGGGCTTGCTGGTGACCGATTCGCGGCCGATGCCGAGCCGGATCGGGGTGTTGGCGGCCGTGGAGAACATGACGTCCGGCGCGTTGTCGGTCAGCGCGCGGCCGTTCCACTCCGCGAAGCCGAACGACGCCGGCGTGCCCACCGTGTAGGGCAGGACGTTCGGGAAGAACCGGTGCGCCAGCTTCTCCCCGTAGGCCTGCGGGTCCTCGGCCGTGCCGTACGCCGCGACGACCCCGGCGATCTCCTTGCCGACCAGGTCGCCGTAGGTGGCGTAGTCGTCCGCGGGCACGCCGGCGTTGAGCCGGTCGCCCAGGTCCTCGTTGTACTGCGTGAACAGCGGGTGGATCATCGGCAGCCCGACGCGGTTGATCGAGCGCCAGCCGCCGGCGTCGGTGGCCAGAGTGGACACCGCCCACACGCCGACGCGGCCCGCGCCCAGCTCGGCGTCCGGCACCTCCAGCACGATCGAGTACACCGTGTGCCCGGCGAACAGGTTGGCCGCCCGCGCGTCGGTCCAGTCGCCGAGGTCGACCGTCGTGCCGTCCTGGAACGCGTGACCCACCGCGTGCAGCACGTCCGGCTCGATCCAGAACGGGTCGCCCGCCTTGCCGGTCCACACGCGCAGCCCGCCCGCGCCGGTGACCGTCTCGCCGGTCACCCCTTCCGCTACGACCTCGCCCGGCGCGAACGGGTCGGTGGCCGCGGCGCCGGTGATCCGCCGCAGCACCCAGGTCTGGCTGCCCTGCTCGTCCCGCTCGCCGAACACGAACCGGTACGTCAGGTCCTCCACGACGTCACCGTTCGTGTCGACCTTGAACTCGTACATCCCCTCCGGGTGGTAACCGGGCACGGGGATGTCGCCGGCGATCGAGTGGCACACGTTGATGACGAACACGGTGCCGGTTTCACCCCGGAACACGTACAGGTCGGTGATGTCGAGCCGGACGTCCTGACGGGCGATCGGCGAATCGAGGTGGTGCGACATGGTTTCTCTCCTTTGTGGACTTGCGGTTCGACGGTGGTGGTCAGGCGCGCGGTGACCAGCGCTGCTCGATGCGGCCGTACCGCCAGATCAGGGCCGCCACCAGCCAGGTGACGGCGAACAGGCCCGCGACGGCGAACCCGAGTGTGTTGAGGTCGAGGCCGGCGTTCCACGACCAGAACCCGCCCGACCAGCCGAACTGCCCGGACAGCACGGACAGCAGTTCGGCGGCGCCGATCAGCACGGCCACCGCGACGGACAGCCCGGTGACCGTGAGGTTGTAGTAGATCCGGCGCACCGGGCTGGCGAACGCCCAGCCGTAGGCGAGGTTCATGAACGACCCGTCGATCGTGTCGAACAGGGTCATGCCGGCGGCGAACAGGACCGGCAGGCACAGGATGGCGTACCAGGGCAGCCCGGCGACGGTGGCGCTGCCCGCGAGGACGAGCAGCGCGACCTCGGTCGCGGTGTCGAACCCGAGCCCGAACAGCACCCCCAGCGGGTACATGTGCCACGGCTTCCCGATGGCCCGGGTGAACCGCCCCAGCAGCCGGTTCAGCAGCCCGCGGTGCGCCAGCTCGTGCTCCAGCGCCGCCTCGTCGAACTCGCCGGACCGCAGGCCGCGCAGCACCTTCAGGATGCCGGCCAGGATCACCGCGTTCACCGCGGCGATCAGGACCAGGAACGAGCCCGACACCGACGTCCCGATCAGCGACGTGTAGCGGTGCAGCGCGGAGCCGTCGTCCCGCAGCGGCCCGGCGATGGTCCGCACGCCCAGCGACAGCAGCAGCGCGAGCCCGAACACGACCGTGGAATGGCCCAGCGCGAAGAAGAACCCGACCGACAGCGGACGGCGGCCCTCCTGCATCAGCTTGCGGGTCGTGTTGTCGATCGCCGAGATGTGGTCGGCGTCGAAGGCGTGCCGCATGCCCAGCGTGTAGGCCGTGACGCCGACGCCGAGCCCGAGTGCGGGCGCCCCGACGTGACCGTGCGCGACCAGGAGCAGGGTGCCCCAGCCCAGCACGTGCAGGGCGGCGATCACGGCGGCCATCCCGCCGGCGCGGCCCCACTCCCGCCGCGACAACGGTTGCCGGGAGACCCGGGTCAGCGTGGTCGTCATGCTCTTCCCTCCGGCCGATCCACTTCGGACTCGATGACTCCGAGCCTGCTCGCCCGCGGCCGCCGGAGCCATGACGCCGCCTCCACAACGCGGTGTGGGGTTTTCCCCACACCGCACCGGTGCCGGCCCGATCCGGTTCTCGGGAGCACGCCATGGCGCGCCCCGGCCGCCGCGGTGACGCTGAGGAGGAGACGGGCACGACGCCCGCGCGAACCGGAGGTAGTCATGACCCAAACCACCGAGAAGACCCGGCGGATCCCCGCCGCGGGAGCCGTCGGCTTCACCGCCTCGCCGGCGCTGGCCCGCGACCTCCAGCTGGTGCTGGCCGACCTCGTCGAACTGCACCTGCAGGCCAAGCAGGCGCACTGGAACGTGGTCGGCCCCGGCTTCCGCAGCCTGCACCTGGAGCTGGACGACATCACCGCGGCGGCGCGGGAAGCGAGCGATCTGGTGGCCGAACGGCTGCGCGCCCTGCACGGCGTGCCGGACGGCCGGTCCGGCACGGTGGCCGCCACCACGACGCTGGCGGCCTTCCCCGGGGGCGAGCGGTCCACCGCGGAGGTGATCGAGGCGATCACGAACCGGCTGCACGGCGTCGCGTCGACGATCCGCGTGGTGCGGGGTTCGGTCGACGCCGAGGACCCGGTCACCACCGACCTGCTGCACAGCGTCGTGGAAACGCTGGAGAAGCACGCGTGGATGCTCGGCGCGGCGGGGCGGGAACCGCGGCGCTGACCGGAATCCGTTATATGCTCGGCAAGTGAGGACGGACATCACGGTCGTCGTGGGCGAGGACCAGGCGCTGGTGCGCGAAGGCATCGTGCGGATGCTCGAACGCGCGGGCTGCACGGTCCTCGCCGCGGTCGGCACGGCCACCGAGCTCGTGCACGAAGCCCGGCGGCACAAGCCGGACGTGGTGATCACCGACATCCGCATGCCGCCGCAGTTCGACGAGGCCGGCCTGCGCGCCGCGATCGAGATCCGCGCGAGCGAACCGGGCATCGGCGTGATCGTGTTGTCGCAGTTCCTCGACGACACCTACGCCATCGACCTGGTCGGTGATCGCGCCGAGGGCGTCGGCTACCTGCTCAAGGAGAAGGTGGCCAGCCCCGAGCTGCTCGTCGACGCGGTCCGCCGGGTCGCCGACGGCGGCTCGGCCCTCGACCCGGACGTGATCGCCCGCCTGGTGGGCCGCAAACGGGTCGACAGCCCGCTCGACGGCCTCACCCAGCGCGAACGCGAGGTGCTCGCGCTGATGGCCGAAGGTCACTCGAACTCCGGGATCGCCGCCAAACTCGTCGTCACCGTGCCCGCGGTCGAGCGGCACGTCACCGGGATCTTCAGCAAACTGGGCCTGACCGACGCCGCCTCCGGGCACCGCCGCGTGCTCGCCGTGCTCAGGTACCTGGGGCAGTGAACAGCGCGGCCAGGTCGGCTCCGACCAGCTGGTCCTTGGGCACGAACGCCCGCACCCCGGCGCCGGTGAGGGTCTGCTCCGGGTAGCCGTGGTGGTCGGTGGAGGTCAGGACCACCGCGGGCGGCTCGGGTTCCCGGTGGATCTCCCGCGCGAGGGTGAGGCCGTCGGTGTCGGGCAGGTTCACGTCCAGCAGCACGCCGCCGGGGCGGTGCGCGCGGATCGCGGCCATGGCCTCGCTGCCGTCGGCGGCGGCGTCGACCACCTCGAACCCGCGCACGGCCAGCAGACGGCCGGCGACGCGGCGGAAGGCCGCGTCGTCGTCGACCACCAGCACCGTGAATCCCATACCGCAAGCCTCGTCCGCCACGGCTTCACACGCAATGGGGAAAACCCCACGATCATGGAACCGGGATCCGGGCACCGGGCAGTACGCTGCCGGTCCAGCACGTGCCGTGACGCTGATCTCCAGCGCCTCGGCGACGACGAATCAGGTGTGGACCTCGACCGCCGCGGGCAGACCGCGCCCGGCCAGCACGGCGGGACGCAGGTCCGCGACCAGGTCGCGGAGTTCGGCGATCGCCGTGCGCGCCTGTTCGACGGCTTCGTTGATGAGTTCCGCTTGACCCGGCGGCTCGCACTCGCTGGTCAGCTCCAGTGCGATGAGGACGTTGACCAGCCGGGCCTGCACGCGCTCGCGCAGCTCACCGGCCAGCCGCAGGCGAAAGTCGGCGATCCGGCGCTGTGCCGCGCGATCCGGCACCCGTGGTCGTACTGCTCCACTGTGGACTGCGGTCGTCTCCGTCAGCTGCATGTCCCAAGCCTCCGCCGTGGCGGGGCGGCCGGGTAGCGGGCGAGTCCTATCAGCTCATAACCGCTGCTTATGTCCCGCCGGTGAGCGGGATGGTGGCCCGCAGCGAGGTGCCACTCCCCGGCGGCGAGGACAGGGCGAAGTCGCCGTCGAGCGCCGTGACGCGGTCGGCGAGCCCGATCAGGCCGCTGCCCGTGCCGTCGAGGTTCGCGCCGCCCGCGCCGTCGTCGCTGACGTCGAGGATCAGCGTCGCGCCGTCGCAGCGCAGGTCGACCGTGATCCCGGTGGCGCCGGCGTGCTTGACCGCGTTGGTGATCGCCTCGGACACCACGAAGTAGGCGTTGACCTCGATCGTCGGCGGCAGCCGCCGGGGGAGGTTGCCGGTGATCACCACCGGCAGCGGGGTGCGCGCCGCGAGCGCCTCGACCGCGGGCAGCAGCCCGCGCGAGGTCAGGATCGCGGGGTGGATGCCGGCGACGAGGTCCCGCAGTTCGTCGATGGCGGCCTGTGCCTGGCCGACCGCTTCGTCGACCAGTTCGCCGACGCCGGGCGGCAGCTCCTCCCGCGCCAGCTGGAGTCCGATGAGGAGGGCCACGAGCCGTTGCTGCACACCATCGTGCAGGTCGCGCGCCATCTGGCGGCGCACCTCGGTCGTGGTCTCCACGATCCGCCGCTGCGCCGCCCTGGACTCCACCGCGCGCACCTGCGCCGCGTCGCGTTCCCGGATCATCCGCTCGGTCGCGTGCCGCTCGGTGAGGTCGGTGAAGGCGTAGACCAGGCCGGGCCCGTCGTCGAGTCGCAGCGGCGCCGACCACCACGCGATCGGGAACATCGACCCGTCCCGCCGCACGAACCAGTCGTTGTCGCCGTGCGCGGTCTCGCCGGTCAGCCGGGGCCGCAGCATCGGGCACTCCGCCGCCGGGTACGGCTCGCCCGTCACGCGCTTGTAGTGCACGGTTTCGTGGCTCGGCCGGCCGCGCAGCTCCGACACGTCGTCGTAGCCGAGCGCGTCCAGCGCGGCCTTGTTGGCGAACATGATCAGGCCCTCGGCGTCCACCACCCAGACCGGTTGCGGCACGCTGTCGAGGATCAGCGGCAGCAGCGCGTCAACCGACCTCATGGCCACGCCCGCGCGCCCGGTCGCCGTCGGCGGTCTCGGTGGTCCGCAGCGAGCCCAGCAACGCGAGCCGTTCCTCGGTCGCGCTGCCCGGCTGCGCCTGGAAGACCTTGAGCTGCTGGCCGGGGGCGCTGTTCACGGTGAACGAGTGGTAGCTCAGGTCCAGCTCGCCCACCTGCGGGTGCCGGATCCGCATCGGCTCGTGCTTCTTCTCGCGCACGTCGTGCCGGGACCACAGCCGCACGAACTCCGGGCTCTTCACCGTCAGCTCGCCGACCAGGTCGGTCAGCCGCTGGTCGTCCGGGTCCTCACCGGCGGCCACCCGCAGCGCCGCGACACCCTTGGCGGCCACCGAGTCCCAGTCGCGGTAGAACTCGCGCGCCGCCGGGTCGAGGAAGCAGAAGCGGCCGAGGTTCGGCTCCGGCCCGGCCGGCGCGTACAGCGCCTGGCCGAGCGGGTTCGCGGCGAGCACGTCCAGCAACGGGCCCACGACCATGGCCGGGGAGTGCGTCCAGGTGTCCATCAGCCGCCGCAGATCCGGGTCCACCTGGCGGAAGCGGCGCCGCCGCGGCCGGGGCCGCGCGAGCCGGTACAGGTGCTCCACCGCCTCCTGGTCCAGGCCCAGCACCGCGGCCAGCGACTGTAGGACGTGGTCGGACGGGTTGCGCTCGCGGCCCTGTTCGAGCCGGGCCAGGTAGTCCGTGCTGATCCCGGCCAGCGTCGCCACCTCCTCGCGGCGCAGGCCACCGCGGCGGCGACCCGAGTCGGCGAGACCGAGATCGGCCGGGGTGACCACGTTGCGGCGAGCCCTGATGAACTGGCCGAGCCGGTTGTCGTCCTCCACGGATCGAGGGTAAGCGCACCGGGGCCGCGGGCGGTAGGAGTGGCACTCCTACCCAGCGCGTCGATTACCCTCCCGCTCTCGTGCTGAAGAAGGCCTCGTTCGCGGTGTCGCGCCTCATCGAGTTCGCGTTGCTCGCCCTCGGCGTGCTCGTGTTCGTGTTCGACGACCCGGTGTTCGTGATGTGGTGGGACCTGCTGGCGGCCGTGTACCTGGGCGTCCGGATCCGGCGCGTGGCGCGCAAGTCCGCGGGCCCGGACTGGCGGCGCAGCCTGCTCGGCGGGCGTGGCGGCCTGTTCTTCACGGTGTTCACCAGCGTGGTCGGCATCACCTGCGGCCTGACCATCGTGCTGGGCACCGGCGACGACCTGATCGCCAGGGTGTTCGGCGTGCCCGCCGTGCTGCTCGCCTGGGCGATCCTCCACTTCGGATACGCCGAGCGGTACGCGCACGCCTACTACCGGGCGCTGCCGGAACGGCAGTTCGCCTTCCCGGACACCGAGACACCCGTGTTCGCCGACTTCGCGTACTTCGCGTTCACCGTGGGCACCACGTTCGCGGTGTCCGACGTCGAAACCCGTACGACGGCGGCGCGGTCGCGGGTACTCTCGCACGGGGTGCTGAGTTTCCTCTACAACACCGCGACGCTCGGAGTCGCGATCGGCGTGATCACCGGGAGTTGACGTGTTCGGCGCACTGGCCTTCGACCTGGATTCGGTCGCCACCCTGCGGTTGTGCAGCTGGCGGGACAACGGCTGGCGCGCCCTGCTGATCCGGTCCTACGCCAACGACCCGGTTGCCGAGGAGGTCCTGCTGCCTGCCACCGCCGAGCAGACCCTCGTGCTGATCACCTCGGGCACCAAGACCATCGAGTCGAGGGCGGGCGCGCGCTGGCACAGCGCCGAATACGGGCCGGGCCGGATCGGGATGACCGCGCCGCACCAGGAGGCGCACCTGCGCTGGCGCGGCGCGGCCACGACCAGCACCAACGTCTACCTGCCCGCCGGGCTGCTCGAACGGACCGCCGCCGAACTCTTCGGGCGCGGCGCATCGCGGGTGAGCCGGCCGGACGCGCTCGCCGCCGACGACCCGGTGCTCGCGGCCGTGCTCACCGGACTCGGCGACGCCGCGCTGGCCGGGGCGGACGAGCTGTACGCGGAGACGGCGGCCGCGTTCATCGCCGCGCACCTGCTCACCCGGCACGCCTCGGCGCCGGAACCGGCTCCGGTGCGCGCCGAGGACATCCGGGTGCGGCAGGCCGTCTCGTTCATCCACGACAACCACCACCTGCCGCTGACACTCGCCGAGATGGCGGCCGCGGTGGAGTTGAGCCCGTTCCACTTCCTGCGGGTCTTCAAGGCCGCGACCGGGACCACCCCGTACCGGTTCTTGAACACGGTCCGGATCGACCGCGCACGGCGGTACCTCGGGCGGACCGACCTGCCGGTCAGTGACATCGCGCACCTGTGCGGGTTCACTTCGCCGTCCCGGCTGGCGATCGCGTTCCGGCGGGAGACCGGGGTGTCGCCGACGGCGTTCCGGGAGCAGCAGCAATAACCGGCTCATCACACAGCAAGCAGGGGAAGGCGCACGCCCGCCGCGGAACCTAGCGTGGCGGGCATGGCCACTAACGACCCGACGGTGGAGCTGTCCTGCGTCCTCAACGGACAGTCCGTCCGCCTCCAGGTGGATCCCCGTGAATCGCTCCTCGACGTGCTGCGCGAGCGGCTCGTCCGCACCGGCACGAAGAAGGGCTGCGACCAGGGCCACTGCGGCGCGTGCACGGTGCACGTCGACGGCCGCCGGGTGGTGTCGTGCCTGACCCCGGCCGTCCAGGTCGCGGGGCAGGAGGTGACGACCATCGAGGGCGTCGCCGGCCCGGACGGCGGGCTGCACCCGCTGCAGCAGGCCTTCATCGACCACGACGCCCTGCAGTGCGGCTACTGCACGCCCGGCCAGATCATGTCCGGCCTGGCCTGTATCGCCGAGGGCCACGCCGGCGACGACGACCAGATCCGCGAGTACCTCAGCGGCAACATCTGCCGCTGCGGCGCCTACGCCGGCATCGTCGCCGCGGTCCGCGAGGCCGCCGCGCGGAACGGGGCGTGACGTCGTGCGAGCCTTCAGCTACCTCGTGCCGGACAGCGTGGACGCCGCCGTCGACGCGCTGCGGTCGGCCCAGCCGGGCACGAAGATCCTCGCCGGCGGCACCACCCTCTACGACCTGATGAAGCTGGGCATCGAGGCGCCGCCCGCGGTCGTCGACGTGCACCGCCTGCCCGGTTTCGACGCCGTCGGCACCGGACCGGACGAGCTGTCCTTCGGCGCGGGCGCGCGGATGGCCGACGTCGCCGACCACCCCGTGATCCGCGCGGACTACCCGGCGCTGTCGGAGTCGCTGTGGCGCGCGGCGTCGCAGCAGCTGCGCAACATGGCCACGGTGGGTGGCAACCTGTTGCAGCGCACCCGCTGCGCCTACTTCCGCGGCGGCCCGGAGTTCCCGTGCAACAAGCGGAACCCGGGCAGCGGCTGCGCCGCCATCGGCGGCCACGACCGCGCGCACGCCTTGCTCGGCGGTTCGGAGGCGTGCATCGCGACCTACCCCGGCGACTGGGCGATCGCGCTGCTCGCGTTCGACGCCGTCGTGGACGTGCTCGGCCCGGGTGGCGAGCGCCAGGTGCCGCTCGCCGACCTGCACCTCGAACCGGGCGACGACCCCACCCGCGAGCACACGCTCGCCGCGGACGAGCTGATCGTGCGCATCCGCGTGCCGGTGAGCGCGGCCGGCCGCGGGTCGACCTACCACAAGATCCGGGACCGGGAGTCCTACGCGTTCGCGCTCGCCTCGGCCGCCGTCGCGGTGACCCTCGACGGAGACGTGGTGGGGGAGTGCCGCATCGCCCTGGGCGGCGTCGCCACGCGGCCGTGGCGAGCGGCCGAGGCCGAGTCGTTCCTGTCCGGCCGGGCGCTGACACCCGAGAACGCCCGCCGCGCCGGGGAGATCGCCTTCGAGGGCGCCCGCCCCGGCACCTACAACGGGTTCCGAGTAGAACTGGGCATCCGCACGGTCGCTGACGCGGTGCGCATTGCCGGAGAGCGAGCCAGCAGATGACCGCCATCGACAACCGCCGGGTCGACGCCCGCGACAAGGTGACCGGCCGGACCGCCTACGGCGCCGACCGCGTGCCCGAAGGCGTGGCGTACGCGATGTTCGCGACCGCCCGGATCGGCAAGGGCCGGATCGTCTCGATCGATACCTCCGCTGCCGAAGCCGTCCCGGGCGTGCGCCTGGTGGTGACCCGGTTCGAACCCGGTGAGCTGGGCGAAGGCAGCTTCGTCATGGGCGGCGGGTACGGGTTCCAGAGCTTCCAGCCGCTGCTCGGTGACCGGGTGGCCTACCGCGGGCAGCCGATCGCACTGGTGGTCGCGGACACGCTCGTCGCGGCCACCGAGGCCGCCGAACTGGTGACCGGCGAGTACGAGGTGGAGCCGTTCGCGGTCGGGCTCGACGCCGACGGCGCGAACACCGTCGTCCAGGAGGAGGCCATCCCGCTGCCGTTCCTGGCCGACGTCAAGGTGGGCGACGCGGACGCCGCCTTCGTCGCCAGCCCGGTGCGGGTGGAGGGCACCTACGAGCACGCCCCGCAGCACCAGGTGCCGATGGAGCTGATCAGCAGCGTCGTGGAATGGCACGGCGACCGCGTGATCGTGCACGAGGGCACCCAGAACGCGGGCGCGCTGCGCCACGGCCTGGCCCGGCAGCTGGGCATCGACGCGGCGAACGTCGAGATCCGCTCGCCCTACGTCGGCGGCGGGTTCGGGCAGAAGAACTCGCTGCAGCCGCACCTGGGACCGCTGGCCGTCGTCGCGCGCCGCCTCGGCCGCCCGGTCAAGCTGGTGCTGCCGCGGCCGCAGACGTTCCACGCGGCCAGCTTCCGGCCCGCGTCCCGGCACACCGTGCGGCTGGGCGCCGACACCTCCGGCAAGCTGCTGGCCGCGGTGCACGAGGTCGACCAGCAGACCTCGCGGCACGACCTGTTCCCGTGCACGGCCACGGAGGTCACCTCGCGGCTGTACGGCGTGCCGGCCTTCCGCGGCAGGCAGCGGCTGGTGCAGACCGACGTGCAGACCCCCGGGTACATGCGCGCGCCGTTCGAGAGCCCCGCGACGTTCGCGTTCGAGTCCGCCGTGGACGAGCTCGCCTACGCCACCGGGCAGGACCCGGTGGCGCTGCGGCTGGCCAACGACACGGCGGTCGACCCGGTGAGCGGGCACCCGTTCTCCAGCCGCTACCTGGCCGAATGCCTGCGGCGGGGCGCGCAGCGGTTCGGCTGGGCGGACCGGAACCCGGAGCCCGGGTCGATGGTCGCCCCGGACGGGTCGTCGATCGGCTGGGGCGTGGCGGCGGGGGCCTACCCGTGCAATGTCGCGCCCGCGGTCGCGCACCTGTCGGCGAGCGCGGACGGGCGGGTGACGGTGAGCGTCGACGGGCACGAGATGGGGCAGGGCATCCGGTCGGCGATCGCGCTGACCGTGGCGCGCGACCTCGGGGTGCCCGCCGCCGACGTGGTGGTGCTGGTCGGGGACACCCGGGTGGCGCCCCAGCACCTGACCGCTGGTTCGTGGGGCACCGCGACGGCGCTACCCGCCGTCCAGAGTGGACTGGCGGAGCTGCGCAAGCACTTGGACGTCCCGGCGTCCGGGGACGTGGACGTCGCGGCGGCGGTCGCGGCGACCGGGCGGGACGCGGTGGAGGTCGAGGTGACCTCGCAGGCGCCGGAGATGCTGGAGCGGTCCCGGGCCGGGCTGGTCGCGATCGCGGGCCCGGAGTTCGGGGAGTTCAGCTCGTTCAGCTGGATCGCGCACTTCGTCGAGGTGCGGGTCGAGGCGGGGACGCGGCGGATCCGCGTGCCGCGGGTGGTCAGCGTCGCCGACTGCGGCCGGGTGGCGAGCCCGGTCACGGCGGCCAGCCAGGTGCGGGGCGCCGTGGTGTGGGGCATCGGCGCGGCGCTGCGGGAGGAGAGCGAGGTGGACGACCGCTTCGGCGGCTTCCTCAACACCACGCTGGAGGAGTACCCGGTGCCGGTGAACGCCGACGTGCACGACATCGACGTGTCCTTCATCGACGAGCCGGACCCGCTGTTCAACTCCGCCGGGGTGAAGGGGCTGGGCGAGGTCGCGATGGTCGGGGTGGCCGCGGCCATCGCGAACGCGGTGCACCACGCGACGGGCCGCCGCCCCCGGCGGCTGCCCATCCGGCTCGAGCACGTCCTCTGACGTGGCCGTGGTGTCCCGGCCGGCGGTGAGCGCCCCGGACGCGCTGAGCCCGGCCGCGCTGGCCGACGCGAGACGGGCCCAGCCCCGGCGCGGGCTGGCCGGGCTGCTGTTCGTGCTGCCGGTCGCCGGGTTCCTGGCGGCCGGCGTGGGCGGCCCGGCGCAGTCGGCCGCGCTGCTCGGACCCGCCGTGGCCTTCGCACTGCCGCTGGTGGCGATGATCGCCTTCTGGTGGGACGACTGGCCCGGCAGTCTTGCGCGTCCGGGGTGGTCCGGGCTCTACGACACGCTGCTGGTCGTGGCGGGCGGGCTGGTGCTGAGCCTGCTCGGGCGGGCGGTCGCGGGCGCGGCGAACCCGTTGCCGCTGGCCGGTGGGATCTTCACCGTCATGCTGCAGCTGACGCTGGTCTGCGAACGGTGGCCGCTCGCCGGGGCCGGGCGGATCCGCTCCGGCCTCGCCGCGCTGGCCGGGTGCTGGGCGGCAGGGGCGGTGGCGTACCTGCTGCTCGTCCGGTCCGGCGCAGTGCCGGGGGAGGCGTACGGGGCGTGGTTCACCGTGCTCGGCGCGTGGCAGATGGTCTTCTACGTCGCCCTGCGCGGGTGGCCGTTCGCCCGCATCCGGCGGCGCGCCGTGCGGCTGGTGACCGCGAACGCGGCCGTGGTGGTGTGCGGTTCGGTGAGCTGCCTGATCGCGGAACCTGGCCGCGTCACGGCGATCGCCGCGGCGGTGGTCGCGTCGGTCCTGCTGGTCTCGATGCAGTTCGAGGCGTGGCCGGCGGTGCGGCTCGGTCCACTGCCCGGGCGGAGCCTGGCGCTGGCGATCGTGGCCGTGCTGGCGGTGTCGCTGTCGTGGCTGCTCCCGCCGCTCGCCCGCGTGGCCGGCGTCCCGGAGTCCGAAGTGGACGGCTGGGTCACGCACGCGCTGCTGAACGCGCTGAGCCTGGCCGTCATCCTGCACGTCGCGGTGTGGCGCCGCTGGCCCGGCCGCGCGTGATCCGGATCACCGGGTGTCACGGCTTTCAGATGAGCGGTGTCTTCAGGGCGAACTGTTGTGGACGGAAGGGAAATCCCATGAACGTCGCCCTGTGGATCGCCGCCGGGGTGCTCGCCGCGGTCGCCCTCACCGGGGGCTTCACCAAGTCGTTCCTGCCGGTGGAAAAGCTGGCCGCGGCGCACGGCGGGGAGTGGACGGGGGATGCCGCGCCCGCGTTCGTGCGGACGCTCGGCGTGCTGGAGATCCTGGCCGCGATCGGGCTGGTGCTGCCCGCGGTGACCGGGATCGCGCCGGTGCTGGTGCCGGTGACCGCGGTGTGCTGGGCCGGGCTGATGATCGGCGCGATGATCACGCACCTCCGCTACGAAGGCGGCGCCCGGTTCGCCGGCCTGAACCTGATCTACCTCGTGGTCGCGGTGTTCATCGCGTGGGGCCGCTTCGGGATCGCGCCGTTCGCGGGGTGAGCGGGCCGTCTTTCGCGTACCGTGCGGGCCGGGCTTCGAGGACAGGAGGATGGGATGCCAGCGAGCGTCATCGACCGCCGCGACGGCCGACCGGACGGCGAGAACCGGACCGAGGACTTCGAAGAACTCCCCGGCGGGGCGGGGATCTCCATCATCCTGGAATCGACGTCGGAAGCCGGTGCGGGCCCGCGCCTGCACCGGCACCCGTACGCGGAGACGTTCGTGATCCGCCGCGGCAGCGCGGTGTTCACCATCGGGGCCGACGAGGTCGCCGCCAGGGCCGGTCAGGTGCTCGTCGTCCCGGCCGGGACGCCGCACAAGTTCACCACCGGCCCCGGCGGCTACGAGGCCGTGCACATCCACGCCGCTCCGCGTTTCGTCACCGAGTGGCTGGAGTAGGGGGCACGGTCAGCACGAGCTTGCCGAACTGGTCGCCTGCCGGGAGTTCGGTCAGTGTGCGTGGGCCGTCGTCCGGTGGGAAGGTGCGGTGGATCACCGGCCGGATCTGGTGCTCGCCGCGTTCACCACCGGCCATGGTCACGGGGTCAGCACGAGCTTGCCGAACTGATCGCCCGACGCGAGTTCGGCCAGCGCGCGTGGGCCGTCCTCCAGTGGGAAAAGTGCGGTGGACCACCGGCCGGATCCGGTGCTCGCCGCGTTCACCACCGGCCATGGTCACGGGGTCAGCACGAGCTTGCCGAACTGGTCGCCCGACGCGAGTTCGGCCAGCGCGCGTGGGCCGTCCTCCAGTGGGAACGTGCGGTGGACGACCGGCCGGATCCGGTGCTCGGCCACCAGGTCGAGCATCCGCCCGAACTCCCGCGCGCTGCCCATCGACGTGCCCAGCAGGCTGATCTGCCGGAAGAACATCTCGCGCAGCGACAGGGTGACGTCCGCGCCCGTCGTCGCGCCGAGCGACACCAGCCGCCCGCCCGGGCGCAGCACCGACAGGCACCGGCCGAACGTGGCCGAGCCGACGCTGTCGATGACGAGGTCCACCGGCTTCCCCAGCGCGCCGCGCCAGTCCTCGGCGCTGCCGATCGCCCGGTCGGCCCCCAGTTCGAGCGCCCGGCGGCACTTCTCCGGGCTGCGCGAGGTCACGCTGACGGTGGCGCCGGCCGCCTTGGCCATGGCCAGCGCGAAGGTCGCCACCCCGCTGCCGATCCCGGGCAGCAGCACGTGCTCGCCCGCGCGCAGCCCGCCGCGCGTGAACAGCGCCCGGTACGCGGTCAGTGCCGCGAGCGGAAGGGCCGCCGCTTCGGTCCAGCCGAGGTGCGCCGGTTTGGGGGCCACGTTCTTCGCCGGCACCACGACGTACTCGGCGAACGTGCCGTCGGTGGGCACGCCGAGAATGGCGGGGACCTCCGGCACGTCGCCGGGCTCGTCCCAGTCCAGCGAGGGGTTGACGACGACCTCGGTCCCGGGAGCCACCTCCGCGCCCGGACCGGCCGCGGCGACCACTCCGGCGCCGTCCGAACCCAGCACGACCGGAGCGTCATCGGCCCCGCGCCCGTCCACGAGGAACAGGTCGCGGTGGTTGAGACCGGCCGCGTGGACAGCGACCACGACCTCGCCCGGTCCCGGCCGCGGCGCGGGCACCTCCGCCACCCGCACACCCGTGAGTCCCGTCGCGTTCCCGTGCACCACTGCGGTCATCGTTGTCACGTCCGCGAAGCTAACAGCGGTCCGGCGCGCGCCTCCAACGATCGCGAACCGTGTCACAGCACGGGTTTTTCAGATCGTGAACCGCCGTCACTCGAGCTCGGCGTCGAGGGTGATGGTGGTGCCCGTCAGCGCGGCCGAGACCGGGCACGTTTCCTTGGCGTCCTCGGCGATCTTGCGGAAGTCGTCCGGGCTCGCGCCCGGCACCGTCGCGCGGACCGCGAGCGCGATGCCCTTGATCTCGTACCCGCCACCGGACTTCGGGCCGAACGACACCGTCGCGGTGGTCCCGATCTTCTCCGGCGGGGTGCCCGCGCGCCCGAGCAGACCGGACAGCTGCATGCAGTAGCACGAGGAGTGCGCGGCCGCGATCAGCTCCTCGGGACTGGTCTTGCCGCCGGCTTCCTCGGCACGTGCCGGCCACGAGACCGCGAACGTGGTCAGCTCCGACGTGTCGAGACTGGTCTCCCCGGACCCGCTCGGCAGGTCGCCGGTCCAGGTGGTGGTGGCTTGACGATCGGTCATGGCGGACCTCCTCCGGTCGTGCGCTGCGCACGGGCGGGGCCGCGGCGCGGCCAGGGCGGTCACGGGTGGCCGGCGTGGGCGGCTGGAGCGCGCGCCGTGCACACCTGACCTGTCTCCGGCCCGGTCAGCAGACGCTCCAGATTGTCCTCGAACCCGTCCGCCATGCGCCAGTCCGCCGCGAGCGTGAACAACGTCCGGCCGTCCTCGCCGCCCAGGGTGCACGCGAACCCGGCCCGGTCCAGTGGGACGGTGGCGAGCACCTCGCCGCCCTCGGCGACCCGCAGGCAGGCCGGTCCCCGCTCGGTCCAGCCCGGCGTCCACACGGCCCCCTCGGCGTCGAGGACGATGCCGTCACCGGGCAGCGGGGCCCACACCCGCCGCCCGGTCAGGGTGCCGTCAGGGCGGATGTCGAACGCGGTGAGCCTGCCTGCGAACGACTCCGAGACGATCAGCGTCCCCTCGTCCGGCGTCACCGCCATGCCGTTGGGGAACGCCAGCCCGTCCGCGACCCGCCGCACCGAGCCGTCCGCCCTGATCAGGGCGACGAACCCGGGCGCTTCTCCCGCGCCCGGGTGGAAGTCCGTGCCGCCGTTGACGTAGATGTCGCCCCGGCCGGTGACGACGATCTCGTTGAGGCCGGCGCCCAGGCCGGTCAGGTCGGCGTGGTCGGTCAGCGACCCGTCCGCCTCTTGACGCAGCAGGCGGCCCTCCGGCCCGGCGACCACCAGCAACCGCCCGTCCGGCAGCCAGTCGATCGAGAACGGCAACGTCGTCGGCGCGGTGGCCATCACCTCGGCGTTGCCGTCCAGGTCGACGGCCAGCACCTGCCGCGTCCCCCAGTTCGCCAGCCAGAGCCGGTGCTCGTGCCAGCGCGCCGACTCGCCGATCTTCAACCCGGTCAGCAGAACGTCGCTCATCGTTGCCGCTCCTCACGGTCGAGGGAACCTGTTCACCGGCTACACGAATGGCCGCAGGCCGGATCGACACCTCACCACCACGCGTTGCGCGTGGCCGGGTCCTTCACCGCCCCGTCGGCCTTGGTCTGGGCGGTGTGCTCGGCGCCGGTGAGGTCGGCGCCGGAGAAGTCGGAACGGCCCAGGTCCGCGTACTCGAAATCCGCGCCGGTGAAGGTCGAGCCGGAGAAATCCGCGCTGCCCAGCTTGGCGCTGTCGAACCGGGCGCCGGTGAAGTCGGCGTTCGTGGCGAAGACGAAACCGGCCGTGAGATCCGCGCGGTACAGCGACGCGCCGACAAGCGTGGCATCGGACAGCGCGGTCAGCCCGAGACGCGCCCCGCTCAGATTGGCCCCGCTGAGGTCGGAGCCGATCAGCGACATCCCGCTCAGGTCGCCGTCCACCGCCCGCACCTCGCGCAGGCACAGCTCGCGCAGGTCGATCACCGCCGGCCCGGGATCCCGGGTGACGTCGCGGCGGGTCAGCACCGCGAAGGCGGCCGCCACGTCCGCCGGTGTCGGCGGGCACGGCTCGCCCCGGACGCGCGGGCTGGTGGAGCGCAGGAACGCGGACAGGACCTCGACCATGGTCGCCTGGTCCCGCGGCGAGTCGACCGCGATCCGCTCCAGCGCGTAGATCCCGCCGAGCCGCCGGTGCAGGTTCGCGGCGCCCTCGGCGCCCAGCTGGTCGACGGCGCGGGTGTAGCGGTCGGTGATCTGCCCCTGCCGGGCCACCTCGATCTGCTCGCGGGTGGCCTGCAGCGAGATCGCGGTGAACACCAGCGCGCCGACCGCGGTCACCGTGGTGACCATCCCGCCGATGCGGGACCAGCGCTCCGCCGCGCCGGCACCGGCGGTCGTGGGGCGCTGCCGGCTCCGCGACCACAACACCCCGGCGGCCACCAGCGCCACGACGGCCGCCGCCAGCGGCCACCACTCGGTGAGGAACGGCCACCACGACGTCGCCGCCGGAGCCAGCTGCCAGCCGAGGGCGGCGGCCGCCAGCACGACCAGAGCCAGCGCCGTGCGGCGGGCGCGGCGCCGGGTCCGGAGGTCGCGCTCCCGGCCCCGCAGCGCGTCACGCGCGAGATCTTCGTCCACGTGCGGTAGTCGCCACGCCACCGCCCGGCGTAACCGGCCGGGTCGTCAGACCTTCACCGACGGGCGGCCCGGCGACAGCGCGCCCGCGGCGATCGCGGCCACCGCGGCCGTCACGGCGAACACCAGGAACCCGCCGCGGAACCCGGCGAGCGTCTCCGCGACCAGGCTCGCCGCCGCGACGCTCGACACCACCGCGGCCCCCAGCGAAGCTCCGAACTCGTGGAACGTGCTCACGATCCCCGACGCGATCCCGGCCTCGTGCGGCGCGACCTGCCCCAGAGCCGTCGCCGACGCCACCACGAACAACACCCCGGTGCCGGCGCCCGCGACCGCGATGCTGATCGCCACCACCACGGCGTTCATGACGAGCGCGGGAACCACCAGGCCGATGGCGGCGACCAGCAGCCCGGCCACCGCGAGCGGGCGCGCGCCGAACCGCCCGATGACCCGCCCGGTGAGGTTGGCCGCGGCCATCGTCAGCAGCGCCACCGGCAGGAACAGCAACCCGGTCACCAGCGCGTTGAACCCGCGCTCCTGCTGGAAGTAGAACGTCCCGAGGAAGAACACCGCGACCGTCAGCGCCGTCGCCATCAGGATGAGGAACGTGCCCGTCGCCACCGGGCGGCGGACCAGCAGCCGGACGTCCATCAGCGGCGCCTTCGTCCGGCGCTGCCACGCCACGAACGCCACGTACCCGACCGCGGCCGCCAGCACCAGCCACCCGGTCGTCGCGGTCAGCCAGCCCTGGTCCCCGGCGTTGATCAGGGCGTACACCAGCGCCCCGGACGAGGCGGTGACGAGCAGCGCGCCCAGCACGTCCAGCCGCGCGCCCGGGACCACCGGCGCGGTGCGCGGCAGCATCCGCGCCAACGCGGCGACGATGACGAGCCCGATCGGCACGTTGATCCAGAACACCCACGGCCAGCCCGGCCCCGCGGTGAGCAGCCCGCCCAGCAGCACGCCGAGGGCCGCGCCACCGCCGCCCAGCGCCGACCACACACCCAGCGCCTTGTTCCGCTCGTCGCCCTCGAAGAGCCCCACGACCAGCGACAACGCCGACGGCGACAACAGCGCCGCGCCGACGCCCTGCGCGATCCGGCCGCCCAGCAGCACGGCGGACGACCCGGCCAGCCCGGTCACCAGCGAAGCCAGCGTGAAGACCACCAGCCCGGCGAGCGCGATCCGCTTGGCGCCGGCGAGGTCGGCGAGCCTGCCGCCGAGCAGCAGCAGCCCGCCGAAGGTGAGCGTGTACGCGCTGACCACCCAGGTCATCGCCTCGCGGCTCATGCCGAGCTCGGTCTCGATGTGCGGCAGCGCGATCGCCACCACCGTGACGTCGAGGATCAGCATCAGCTGGGCGACCCCGAGGAAGCCGAGGATGCGCCACCGCAGCGGGTGCGCACCGGGTCTTGCGAACGAATCCGACATGATCATCTCCGGTTAACTCGTACGACGAAGTACGACTTACAACCGCCATGCTAACTCGTACATTCCCGTCCGAGATAGACTTCGGTGGTGAGCACTTCCGCACGACCGCGCCGGCGCGCCGACGCCGAGCGCAGCATCGCCCGCATCGTCACCGCCGCCAGGGAGGTGCTCAGCCGGGATCCGGACGCGAGCATCGACGACATCGTGAAGGCCGCCGGGGTGGGCCGGATGACGTTGTACGGGCACTTCCCCAATCGCGCGGCGCTGGTCGAGGCCGCGCTCGCCGACGCCATCCGGGCCGGCGAGGAGGTCCTGTCCGCGGTCGACCTCGACGGCGACGCGCGGGACGCCCTGGCGCGGCTGATCGCGCCCAGCTGGTCGCTGGTGGCCGAGTCGACGAAGCTGCTGCAGGCCGCCGAAGGGCTCCTGCCGGCGGCGCGCATCCGCGAACTGCACGGCGACGCGGCCAACCGGGTGGAGGACCTCGTCCGGCGGGGCCGGCGGCAAGGCGTGTTCCGGACGGACCTGCCGGTCACGTGGCTGGTCAACGTCGTGCACTACGTCCTCAACGGGGCCGCCGAGGAGAACCGCGCCGGACGGTTGAGCGCGGCCGACGCGCCCGCTGTAGTGAGCGCGACGGTCCGGTCATTGCTGGCGCCGCCGGACTTGCATTGACGTTCGCGTCAACCCGCAGAATCGCGCCCGTGTTCACGGAAGCAGAACTGAATTACCTGACGTCCCAGCCCCTCGGCAGGCTCGCCACGGTGTCGCCGGGCGGGCAGGTGCAGAACAACCCGGTGAACTTCTTCGTCGTCGACGGCGTGATCGTCATCGGCGGGCACGCGCTGGGCGCGTCGAAGAAGTTCCGCAACGTCCAGCGGGGCAGCACGGTGTCGTTCGTGGTGGACGACCTGGCGACGGTGGACCCGTGGGTGCCGCGGGGCATCGAGATCCGTGGCAGCGCGGTGGCGCTGACCGATCAGGAGCCGCCGGTGCCGTACTTCTCGCGGGAGATCATCCGGATCACCCCGGCGTGGATCATCTCGTGGGGGCTGGACGGTCCCCGGGCGAGCCGATCGGTGGGGTGATCAACGGCCGCTAGGCTCGACCGCCACCGGCGAAGGGAGACCAGTGCCGATCGAGCACGAAGCCAAGGTCCTCGACATCGACCCCGCGCGCGTCGCGGCCCGCATCCTGCGTGCGGGCGGGGAGCGGATCGGAGGGCCGCGGCTGATGCGGCGTTACGTTTACGACGTGACGCCGGGCACCGGTCGAAGTGGATCCGGTTGCGCGACACTGGCGCCGAGACGACATTGTGCGTCAAGGAAATCCGCAGCGACGCCATCGACGGCACACACGAGGCCGAGGTGACGGTCGGCGACTTCGCGGGCGCTCAGGAGTTGCTCGGCCTCCTCGGCTTCACGCCGAAGTCCTACCAGGAGAACCGCCGCACGAGCTTCACCCTGGACGGCGCGCGGCTGGAGATCGACGAGTGGCCGCTCATCCCGCCCTACCTGGAGATCGAAGCCGCCACGGTGGCCGAGGTCGTGCGGGTCGCGGGCTTGCTCGGCTTCCCGGAGGACCGGTTGACGGGCGAGAACACGATCAAGGTGTACGCGCGCTACGGGATCGACCTGGCATCGATCCCGCGGCTCCGCTTCTGAGGAGGAGTTGGCGCGGGCCGGCTCTGGGCGGCCGGCGTGGTTCGGTTGGCGGCAGGTGCTTGCCGGGGCGGCTGAGCACGGCTGGCTGGGGAGGGTGGTCGGGTAGTGGGTGCGGCGGGCTCGGGTAGGTGGGTTGGGTGGCGGGTGCGGTTGGCTAGGGAAGGCGGCTTGCTTGGCGGGCGCGACCGGCTCGCGGAGGCGGGTTGCTTGGCGCGGCCGGCCCGGGAGGTGGCGTGGCCGGCCCGGGAGGTGGCGTGGCCGGGCCCGGGAGGTGGCGTGGCCGGGCCCGGGAGGTGGCGTGGCCGGCCCGGGAGGTGGCGTGGGCGATAGGTGCGGCTGGCTGGGGAAGGCGGCTTGGGGGCGGGCCGCAAGCGCTTGCCTCTCCCCATCCAGTAGTGCCACCGCCCCACCGCGCCCTCCGGGAGGGAGCCGCACCGGCACGCCACCCAGCCCTCCACCAGCCAGCCACGCAGCTGGCTTTCCGGGGCCGTCGCCCTCCAACGACGCGGCGGCCGTACGACCGGTGTCCGCGGCCGTCGCCCCACCGCGCCACGGCCGCGACCGGCTTCCGCGGCCGTTGCGTCGTGGAGCGGCGCCAGGTGCTCACGCGGGCTGGCCTTCCGTGACCAGGTCGTCCAGCGCCAGGCCGGCGCCGAGGGCGTGCTCTGCCGCGTAGGGTTCCTCGCCGAGGGCTGTTCGGGCCTTGGCCTCGATGCGGTCGACGTCGCCGCGTTCGGCTTGGGGGAGCGGGGTTCCCACGGAGCGGCGGGCGTGGTCCGCGGCGCCCAGCAGGCGCGCGGCCAGCGTGTGGGCTCCGGCCAGGGCGTGGGCTCCGGCGAGGCCTTCCAGCGCCAGCGCGACCGCCCGCGGGTCCGAACCGCGCCGGGCGATGGTCAGTGCTCGGCGGTGCCAGGTGAACGCGCCGTCGGCGTCGCCGCGGAGTTCGGCTACGAAGCCCAGTTCGGCGCACACCAGGGTGTTGCCCGGCTCGTTCTCGACCAGCCCGTGCCAGTCCAGCAGCACGCGCAACTGCCGCTCCGCCTCGTCCAGCGCGCCCTCCCGGCGGGCGCCCAGCGCGAGTCCCGTCCGCGCGTACATCTCGCCCGGCGTGAAACCGCTTTCCACCGCCACCCGCTCCGCCCGCTCGTGCAGGCGCCGCGCCTCGGCGAAATCCCCCGCGAGCAACGCGGTCCGGCCCAGCCACGACAGCTGGTAGGACACCTCCGGCCACAACCCCAGCTGCTCGGCCCGCCGCAGGCTCTCGGTGTGCAACCGCTCGGCGTCGGCGTAGCGGCCCTCGAACTCGGCCAGCGTGCCCAGCGCGAACGACGCCTGCACCTGGCCCCACCGGTCACCCACCTCGGCGAAGATCGCGGCGCTCTCCTCCGCGGCCGCGTGGGCACCGGCCAGCTCGCCGCGCGCGATCAGCTGACTGGCCGATTCGGCGAGCCCCGCCGCCGTGCCCCACCGGTCGCCCAGCGACGCGAACCCGTCGAGCGCCGCGCTGGTCAGCTTCGACGCCCCGGTCAGATCCGCGACCGTCCCCAGCACGTACCCCAGGAACCACAGCGCCCGCGACCGCACCGCCACGTCGGGGATCGTCGCGGCCTCCTCGGCCACCGCCGGGTCGAAGCGCCCGCCGGCCAGCACGCCGAGCCCCGCCAGCCAGGCCCGCGCCGCGGCCCGCCGGCCGGGTGCCACCTCGCCGGGTACGGCCAGCGCCGTCCGCAACGATCGGAGCGCCTCGCCCAGCCGTCCGCGCAGGAACCAGTACCACGCCAGGCTCGTCACCAACCGCAGCGCCTCGTCCGCGGCCCCCTGGCGGACCAGGGTGTCGAGCGCCGCCCGCAGGTTCGCCGACTCCGCGTCCAGCGTCTCCAGCCAGTGGCACTGACCGGTGCGGCGCAGCAACGGGTCCGCGCGTTCCGCGAGCGCCGTGTAGTGCCGCGCGTGCCGTGACCGGACCGGCTCGGCCTCGCCCGCTTCGGCCAGCCGCTCGAGGCTGTACGCGCGCACCGACTCCAGCAGCCGGTACCGCGGGCCCAGCTCGCCGTGCTCGCACACCACCAGCGACCGGTCGACCAGCCGCCCCAGCACGTCGAGCACCTCGCCCGGCTCGCCCCCGCACACCTCCTCGGCCGCCTCCAGCCCGCACCCCTCGGCGTGCACCGCGAGCCGCCGCAACACCTCACGCTCCGAAGTGGACAGCAGCTCCCAGCTCCAGTCGATCATCGCGCGCAGCGTCCGCTGGCGCGCCGGCGCGTCCCGGGCGCCGGTGGCCAGCAACCGGAACCGGTCGCCCAGCCGCGCCAGCAGCTCGCGCACGCCGAGCGCCCGCACCCGCGTGGCGGCGAGTTCCAGCGCCAGCGGCAACCCGTCGAGCGTGCGGCAGATCCCGGCGACCGCGTGCACGTTCCCTTCGGTGAGCGCGAACCCCGGCGCCGCGGCCGCGGCCCGCGCGACGAACAGCCGCACCGCGCTGAACTCCCGCACCGACGGCAGCACCTCCGCGGCCGGCCGCTCCCGGTCGGCGTGACCGGCGGCGGGGATGCCCAGCGGCGGCACCGTCCACAGTGTCTCGCCGGTGAGCCCGAGCGGTTCCCGGCTCGTGGCGAGGATCCGCAGCCCCGGCGCCGCGGCGAGCAGCCGGGCCGCCAGCGCGGCGACCGGTTCGACCAGGTGCTCGCAGTTGTCCAGGACCAGCAGCAACCGCCGGTCCCGCACCGCGTCCGCCAGCCGCGCCGTCAGATCGTCCGCGTCGTCCCGCACCCCGAGCACCGCCGCGACCGCCTCGGCCGGGCCCGCCGGACCGTGCTCGCCCAGCCCGGCGAGCTCCACCAGCCACACCCCGTCCGGCGCCGCGAGCCCGCCGGCGACCTCCAGCGCGAGCCGCGTCTTGCCGACCCCGCCGGGGCCGGTCAACGTGACCAGCCGCGCGTGCTCCAGCGCCTGCCGGACCTCGCGCACCGCCGCCTCCCGGCCGACCAGATCCGTCAGCGGCACCGGCAGGTTCGACCGCGGACCCGGCTCCGGAGCCGGATCCAGAGCCGGGTCCTGGCGCAGGATCGCCTGCTGCAACCGCACCAGCTCCGGCCCCGGCTCCAGGCCGAGCTCATCGGCCAGCCGCTCCCGCAACGCCGTGTAGGAGGCGAGCGCCTCGCTCTGCCGCCCCGATCGGTACAGCGCCCGCATGTGCAACGCGCGCAACCGTTCCCGCAACGGGTGCTCCGCCACGAGATCGCCCAGCTCGCCCGCCAGCTCCGCGTGCTCGCCGAGCGCCAGCCGGGCCTGCGCCAGCTCCTCGACCGCCGCGAGCCGCTCCTCCTCCAGCCGCTGTGCGTACCCGGCGGCGAACGGCTCCTCCGCGAAGTCCGCCAGCGCCTGCCCCCGCCACAGCGCCAGCGCTTCCCGCAGCAGCGCGGCCGTCCGCGCCGGATCCCGCCCTGCCTTCGCGCGCCCCACCAGCGCCCGGAACCGCCCGGCGTCCACCGCGTCCTCCGGCACCCGCAACGCGTAACCCGGCGGCTGCCGCACCACGAGCGCGCGAGCGCCCGGCTCGGCCGCCTCGAGCGCGCGGCGCAGCTGCGAGATCTTCGTCTGCAACGTGTTGGCCGGGTTGCCCGGCAGCCGCTCGCCCCACAGGTCGTCGGCCAGGCGCGACACCGGGACCGGCCTGCCCTCGTGCACCAGCAGGTCGGCCAGCAGCGCGCGCACCTTCGCCTCCGGCACCGCCACCGCGGCGCCGTCGGCCGCCTGCACGGCGAGCGGACCCAGCACTGAAAACCTCACGCCACCGACAGTAGCGACGGGCACCGACAGAAAACCGTGCGTGAACCGTGCGAGCGCTCCGGCACCTTCACGACATGACCACTGACAAGCCATCCATCACGGTGCTCGGCCTCGGCGCCATGGGCACCGCGCTCGCCGGAGCGCTGCTGTCGGCGGGCCACCCGGTGACCGTGTGGAACCGGACCGCGGCGAAGGCCGACGCCCTCGTGGCCCGCGGCGCCGCACGGGCCGCCAGCCCCGCCGAGGCCGTCGCCGCGAGCCCGGTCGTCGTCGCCTGCCTGCTCGACTACGACTCCGTCCGCGACGTGCTCGGCGCCGGGCACCTGCAGGGCCGCACCCTCGTCAACCTCACCAACGGCACCCCCGGGCAGGCTCGCGAGTTCGCCGAATGGGCCGCCTGCCAGGGCGCCGACTACCTCGACGGCGGCATCATGGCCGTGCCGCCGATGATCGGCACCCCGGCAGCGTTCGTGCTCTACAGCGGATCCCGCGCGGCGTTCGACCGCGCCCGCCCGGCCCTGGACGTCTTCGGCGAGAGCGTCTACCTCGGCGAGGACGTCGGCCGCGCCGCGCTGACCGACATCGCGCTGCTCACCGGCATGTACGGGATGTTCGCGGGCGTCCTGCAGTCCCTCGCGCTCGCCACTTCGGACGGCGCGCCCGCGACCGACTTCGCGCCGCTGCTCACCCGCTGGCTGCAGGCCATGGGCGGCTGGGCGGAGGCCGCCGCGAAGCAGTTCGACAGCCGCGACTACGCCACCGGCGTCGTCTCCAACCTCGGCATGCAGGCCGCCGGCTTCGACAACCTCCACCGCACCGCCGACGAGCAGGGCGTCAGCTCCGAACTGCTCGCCCCGCTCGGCAGGCTCATGCGGCAGCGGGCCGCCGGCGGGCACGGCCACGAGGACCTCACCGGAATCATCGACGACCTCAGGAAGGACGACGCATGACCAACGCGACCCTGATCGGCCTGGGCCCCATGGGACAGGCCATGGTGCGGGTGCTGCTCGACCACGGCACCGCAGTCACCGTCTGGAACCGCACGAAGAGCCGCGCCGACGACGTCGTCGCCCGCGGCGCCGTCCTCGCGGCCAGCCCCGCCGAGGCGGTGCGGGCCGCCGAGCTGGTGATCCTCAGCCTCACCGACTACCAGGCGATGTACGACGTGCTCGGCGACGCCGGGGAGGCGCTCGCCGGGCGCGTCGTGGTCAACCTCAGCTCGGACACCCCGCAGCGCACCCGCGAAGCCGCGGCCTGGCTCGCCGAGCGCGGCGCGACGCTGGTGGCCGGCGGGATCATGGTCCCGGCGCCGCTCGTCGGAGCCGAGGCCTCGTACGTGTTCTACAGCGGGCCACAGGACGTCTTCACCAAGCACGAGCCGGTGCTGCGGCACCTCGGCAGGCCCGAGTACCTGGGAGAGGACCACGGCCTGGCGCAGCTGTTCTACCAGGCGGAGCTGACGGTCTTCCTCACCTCGCTGTCGGCCTACCTGCAGGCCTTCGCGCTGCTGGCGGCCGAAGGCGCCGAGCCGGAGCGGCTCGTGCCCTTCGCCCGGGAGGTCTCGGGCCTGGCGGCGGCGTACCTGGACGAGACGGTGAGCCAGATCGGAGCGCGCGCCTATCCCGGCGACCTGAGCACGGCCACGATGATGGGCGCGACCGCGGAGCACATCCTGCAGGCGTGCCGGGACGCGGGCGTGGACCTCGCCCTGCCCGAGGCGGTCAAGTCGCACTACGACCGCGCGATCGCCGCGGGCCACGGCGGCGACAACTGGACCAGCCTGTGGGAGGTCGTCGCCAAGCGGTGAGCCGGTGCGGTGCTCGTGCCCGGCACGAGCACCGCACAGCCCGGCCGCCGGAAAAAAACTTCGCGGAAGGTGTCGATTCCGGCGATGCTCGATCGATGCACTGATGAAAGCACCGCCGGATGAACCCGAGGAGTCCTCCATGCGCACCCTGATCACCACCGCGTTCGTCTCGCTCGACGGCGTCGTCGAAGCCCCTGGCGGCGAGCCGGGCTACCGGAACTCCGGCTGGACCTTCCAGGGCATCGAGTTCGACGCGGCGGCCTACGAGATCAAGGCCCGCGAGCAGGACGAGGCCGCCGCGATGCTGCTGGGCCGCGTCAGCTACCAGGCGTTCTCCCCGGTGTGGCCGGGGATGACCGAGGAGTTCCCCCGCTACAACGCGATGCCGAAGTACGTCGTGTCGACCACGCTGAAGGAGGAGGAACTCGTCACGAACTGGGGCGAGATCACCATCCTGCGGTCGCTGGACGACGTGGCGGCGCTGAAGGAGACCGAGGGCGGGCCGATCACCGTCCACGGCAGCGCCACGCTCAACCGCAACCTCTCCGACGCCGGCCTGATCGACCGGTACCACCTGCTGGTGTTCCCGGTCCTGCTCGGCGCGGGCAAGCGGCTGTTCAGCGACACCGACAAGGACAAGCAGGGCCTGAAGCTGCTGGAGAGCGAGTCCTACTCGAACGGCATCCAGAAGCTGGTCTACGACGTGGTCCGCTGATCCAGCGGCAGGCCGGACGGCGGGATGCGCCTGCCGCGGTCGAACTCCTCGGCGAAGGCGGCTTCGCCGAGGAGCCGGCGCGCCGCGGCGGTGATGCGGTCCACGTCGAACCGTTCGGCCGCCGGCAGCGGCGCGCCCGCCGACTCCCTGGCCGCCGCGGCCACGCCGAGCAGGCAGGCCGCCCGGTCCGGTTCGCCGGCCAGCACGTGCGCCCCGGCCAGACCTTCCAGCGCGATCGCCACCGCGCGGGGGTCGCCGGTCGCGCGCGCCGCGTCCAGCCCTTCGCGGTGCAGTGACCACGCCGCTGCCGCGTCGCCGCGCTGCTCGGCGGCGAACCCCAGTTCCGCGAGGGCGAACGCGATCCCGACCCGGTAGTTGATGCGGCGCTCCCACGCGAGCACGTTCCGCAGGTGCTCCTCGGCGACGTCGAGCAGGCCCCGGCGGCGGGCGGACATCCCGAGCCCGCCCCGCGCCAGGTTGATCCCCGGTTCGTAGGCGTGTTCCGTGGCCAGCCGCAGGGCCCGGCGGGACAGGTCCTCCGCGGCGGCGTGGTCGGAGCCGAGCAGGGCCAGCCGCCCGAGGCGGGACAGCTCGTGGGACGCCACCGGCCACAACCCCAGTTCCTCCGCCTTGCGCAGCGCTTCCCGGTGCAGCCGCGCGGACCGTTCGTGGTCGCCGCCGATCTCGGCCAGCACGCCGAGCAGGCTCGCCGTCTGCACCTGGCCCCACCGGTCACCCAGGTCGGCGAACAACGCCGCGGCCTCAGCGCCGTCGCGCGCGGCCGCGTTCAGGTCGCCCCGCAGCATCGCCTGGTCGGCGCGGGCCCACAGCGTCGCGGCCAGGCCCCAGCGGTCGCCGAGTTTCCGGAAGGCCGCGCCGGCGCGGTCGATCAGCGCGGCGGCGGCGTCCGGCGCGCCGCTGCGCCCGACGAACCCGAACAACCACTGCGCCCTGGCCAGTGCCGCCGCGTCGCCTGCTTTGGCGAGCACCTCGGTGCTGTCCCGCATCGGGTCGGTGTGCCTGCCGGTGAGGAACCCCATCGCCGCCTGCCACGCCGTCGCCTCCGCCCTGGCGCCGCCCGGCGCGTCCCCCGGCACGGCCAGCGCGCGGGTGATCCACCGGTGCGCCTCCTGGTGCTTGCCGCGCAGGAACCAGTACCAGGCCGCGGCGTTGACCAAGCGCAACGCCGTGGCGGCGTCGTCCTGCCCGACGGCGGTGGCGAGCGCGGCCCGCAGGTTCGCCGACTCGGCGTCCATCCGTTCCAGCCACGTCCGCTGGTCGTGGCCGCGCAACCGGTCGGCGGCCTGTTCGGCGAACCCGGCGTAGTACCCGGCGTGCCGCTGGCGGATCAGCTCCGCCTCGCCCGACTCCTGAAGCCGTTCCCGGCCGTAGGCGGCGACGGTTTCCAGCAGGCGGTAGCGCGTGTCCCCGGTCGTGTCGGCCACGACCAGCGACCGGTCGACCAGGCCGGCGAGCACCTCCAGCACGTCGCCCGCCGGCTCGCCCGCGCACACGTGCTCGGCGGCCGCGAGCGTGCAGCCGTCGGCGTGCACGGCCAGCCGCGACAGGACCGCGCGTTCGGCGGCCGACAGCAGGTCCCAGCTCCAGTCCATCATCGCGCGCAGCGTCCGCTGCCGGGCCGGGGCCGTCCGCCTGCCCGCGGTGAGGACGCGGAAGCGGTCCTCCAGGCGCAGGGCCAGATCGTGCACGCCCAGCGCCCGCACCCGGGTGGCGGCGAGTTCGATGGCCAGCGGGAGCCCGTCCAGCGTGCGGCAGATCGCCGCGACGGCGCGCTGGTTGTCGGCGCGGAGCGCGAACCCCGGGGCGGACGCGGCCGCGCGGGCGACGAACAACCGCACTGCGCTGGATTCCGCCAGCCGGGCCGGATCCGCGTCCGCCGGGCCGGGCAGGTCCAGGGGTGGCACCGGCCAGAGCCGTTCCCCGGTGACGCCCAGCGGTTCGCGGCTGGTCGCCAGGACGACGAGGCCGGGGGAGGCGCGCACCAGCGCCTCGGCCACCCGCGCCACCGGTGCGATCAGGTGCTCGCAGTTGTCCAGCACGAGCAGCAACCGCTTGTGCCGCAACGCTTCCGCGAGCCGTCGCAGTGGCGGCGTGTGCCCGGCGGCGGGCGGGAGGACCAGCGCCGCGTCGTCCCGGATGCCCAGTGCCGAGGTGACGAGGTCCGCGATCGCGGCGTCCGGGTCCCGGTCGCCGGACCGCGCGAACCCGGCGAGTTCGACCAGCCACGTGCCGTCCGGGAACCGGTTCGCCGACTCGCGCGCCGCGGCCAGGGCGAGCTGCGTCTTGCCGACCCCGCCCGGTCCGGTCAGCGTGACCACCCGGTCCGCGGCCAGCAGGGCCGACACCGCGTCGATGGCCTCGGCCCTGCCGATCAGGTCGGTGACCGGTTCGGGGAGGTTGGTGACGGGCCGGCGCACGGGCCGCGCGGCCTCCAGCGCGGGGTCCCGCCGCAGGATGGCCTGGTGCAACCGGGCGAGCTCCGCGCCGGGTTCCAGCCCGAGCTCCTCGACGAGACGGGTCCGCAGCCGGTCGTAGGCCTCCAGCGCCTCCGCCTGCCTGCCGGCCTGGTAGAGCGCGCGCATCCGCAACCCGTGCAGTCGCTCGCGCAGCGGGTGCGCGGCGATGAGGTCGCCCAGCTCGCCCGCGACCAGGTCGTGCTCGCCGAGCGCGAGCCGCGCCTCGATCCGGTCTTCGAGCGCGGTCAGCCGCAGGTCGTGCAGCCGGGTGATCGCCGGGACGGCGAAGTGCGCGCCGGCGAAGTCGGCGAAGGCGTCCCCGCGCCACAACGACAACGCTTCGCCGAGCAGGGCAGCGCGGTCCGCGGGCGACTCCGCCGCCCGTGCCGCTGAGACCAGGTTCGTGAACCGGTTCGCGTCGACCGCGTCCGGCTCCACGTCGAGCAGGTAACCGGCGGGCCGGGACACCACGAGTTCCCTGGCGCCGGGCGCGGCCCGCTCCAGCGCGCTGCGCAGCTGCGAGACCTTGACCTGCAGGGCGGCCGCGGGATCGCGGGGCGGGTCCAGCTCCCACAGGTCCTCGATCAGCCGGTGCGCGGGGACCGGCTCGCCGGCGTGGATGAGCAGGTCGGCCAGCAGCGCCCGGACCTTGGCCCCCGGGACGACGACGGCCTCCCCCTCGGCGGTCCGCACCTCCAGCGGACCCAGCACCCCGAACCGCACGCCGCCAGCCTACGGGCGCGGCGACCGTAAGCGGACGAAAAGGTCACGGTAAGCGCGGCCCCGCAGAGTCGGGATCGAGAGCGATCACCCGACGAGGGAGCACCTGATGACTCACGACGCGAAGCCGGTCCGCGTGCTCGGCATCTCCGGCAGCCTGCGCGCCGCCTCCCACAGCACCACCCTGCTGCGCGGGCTGCGGACGCCGCCGGGCGCGGAACTGGACCTGTGGACGGGGCTGGCGGACGTGCAGCCGTTCAACGAGGACCACGAGGCGGAGCCGGGGCCGGGCGTGCTGGCCCTGCGCGAGGCGATCGCCGGCGCCGACGCCCTGTTGATCGCCACCCCGGAGTACAACAGCAGCCTGCCCGGGCAGTTGAAGAACGCGCTGGACTGGGCGTCCCGCCCGTATGGCGAGGGCGTGCTGGTGGGCAAGCCGGTGGCCGTGGCGGGCGTGAGCCCGAGCGACTACGGCGCCGAGTGGTCCCAGGCGGAGCTGCGGCAGGTGCTGTCCGCCATCGGGGCGCAGGTGGTGGAGCGCCGGCTGTGCGTGCCCCGCGCGGACAACGCGTTCGACCCGGACGGCGCGCTGCGCGACGCGGACCTGCGCGCCACGCTGGCCGCGCTGCTCGACGACCTCGCCGCCGCCACGCGCGGGGCGCTGACCGGGGCGGGCCGGTCGTGACGACCTCGCCGGACCGCGCCGCGGCGGTGTCGCCGGCCCGGGCGGGCCGGGTGG
>NZ_AFWY03000033.1:0-87462 GCF_000231075.2 Amycolatopsis sp. ATCC 39116
CTCCCCGGTGCTCGGGTCGGCGTAGGCCGCGGTGGCGTCGGCGTTCACCGAACGCGGGCCGCGGGTGGTCGCGGTGGCCCACACGGGGCTGGTGGTGAGGCGGTGCATGGTGGCCTCCTTCGTGCTGTTATACCTCCACTGTCGACCGCCCGCCTGTGCTCAGGCTGAGATCAGCGTGAAGCCCAGTTATGAGCTCAGCAGGTACACCGTGGTGCCGCCGACGGTCGTGGCGGTGAAGTTCGCGGCGACCCACTCGGCGATCTCCTCGGCCGAGTCGCTGCCGCCGGTGCTGTTGATCTCGGTCGGCACGCCGATGAAGTAGTGGATCCGCCCGTCCGCCACGTACTGCTGGAACTGCGCCAGCGTCGGGGACGGGTCGGTGCCGTTGAACCCGCCCAGCGCCATCACAGGGAAGCCGGACGCCAGCTGGTAGCTCGCCGCCGGGTTGGAGCCGACGGTGGCCGCGACCCACGTGTAGTTCTCCGCGTCGGCTTGCAGCAGCGCGGTCATCTCGGCGCTCGGTGTCGTGGTGGTGAGCAGGCTGCCGACGCCGCCGCGCATCCCGCCGCGCTGACCACCACCGGGCGGGCCGCCCTGGCCGCCGAAGCCGCCGAACCCGCCGCTGCTCGGCCCGGCCGAGGGGATCGCGCCGGAGTGCGGCGTGGCGACGGTCGCCACCGTGTACGCGCCGGACCCGAGGAGCGAGGCGATCAGGGCCAGCGCCGCGACCCCGCGGGCGCCGGCGCGCGGCAGCCGGTCGGACACCAGCACCAGCACCGCGGCGGCCAGCCCGAGCAGCAGCACCACGTACTTCAGCCAGGGCAGCCAGGTGGATTCCCGCGTCAGCAACAGGTATGCGGTCAGCGCGGTGAGCACGACCCCGCTGGACAGCAGCCCGGACGCGATCGGGTGCGTCCGCGCCCGCCACAGCCGCACGGCGCCGGTGCCGACGAGCGCGGCGACCGCCGGGGCCAGCGCGACCGTGTAGTAGGGGTGGATGATCCCGCTCATGAAACTGAACACGCCGCCGGTGACGACCAGCCAGCCGCCCCACAGGATCGTCGCGGCGCGGGTCCGGTCGGTGCGCGGGGCGCGCCAGGTCAGCCACGCGAGCGCGCCGGTGGCGATCGCGGCGGCGGGCAGCAGCCAGGCGATCCCGCCCGCCATCTCACTGCCGAACAGCCGCGCCCAGCTGCCGCTGCTCTGCGCGCCGCCGAGGCTGCCGACCTCGTCGCCGGTGATCCGGCCGACGCCGTTGTAGCCGAGGGTCAGTTCGAGGATGCTGTTGCTCTGCGACCCGCCGATGAACGGCCGCGAGTCCGCCGGCCACAGCTCGACGACCGCGAGGTACCAGCCCGCCGAGACGACCACCGCGCCCAGCGCGCCGAGCAGGTGCAGCAGCCGCTTGCCCAGCGAGGCGGGTGCGGCGACGAGGTAGGCGATCGCGAACGCCGGGAGCACCAGGAACGCCTGCAGCATCTTCGCCAGGAAGCCGAACCCGACCGCGACCCCGGCCAGCGCGAGCCACTTCGGGGACGCCTTCTCCAGCGCCCGCGTCACGCAATACGCGCCGAGCACGAGCAGCAGGACCAGCAGCGCGTCCGGGTTGTTGAAGCGGAACATCAGCGCCGCCACCGGGGTCAGCGCGAGCACCGCACCTGCCAGCAGTCCTGCCGCCGGCCCGGAGACGCGGCGCACGGAAGCGAACAGCGCCCATACCGAGCCGACGCCCATCAGCGCCTGCGGCACGAGGATGCTCCACGAGCTGAGCCCGAACAGCCGCACCGACAGGCCCATCACCCACAGGGCGGCGGGTGTCTTGTCGACGGTGATCGCGTTCGCGGCGTCGCTGGAGCCGAAGAACCACGCCTTCCAGCTCTCCCCGCCGGCCTGCGCGGCGGCCGAGTAGAACGCGTTGGCCCAGCCGGACGCGCTCAGCCCCCACAGGTAGAGCACGGCGGTGGCGATCAGCAGCCCGCCCAGTGCCGGGCGCACCCACCCCGGGCGGGACGGGTGCGGATCGGCGGGTTCGGGGGTCGAGGGCGTGGAGCCGCGCTCGGCGAGGGCCGTCATGAGTTCACTGTGACCGCGCGAGCTTGGCCGGTCTTGTGGCGTTCCTGTGCGGAACCTGTGCGCGGCAGCCGCACCTCGAACTCGGTGCGGCCGGGTCTGCTGTGCACGCCGACCGTGCCGTGGTGCGCGTGCACCACCGCGGCGACGATGGCCATGCCGAGACCGGTGCTGCCTGCCGTGCGGGAGCGTGACGAGTCGCCGCGCGCGAAGCGTTCGAAGACGTGCGGCAGCAGGTCCGGCGCGATGCCGGGGCCGTCGTCGGTGACGGTCAGGACCGCGCTGCCGTCCGCCGACACGGTCAGCCGCGTGGTCACCGTCGTGCCGGGCGGGGTGTGCGTGCGGCCGTTGGCGAGCAGGTTGCCGAGCACCTGGTGCAGGCGCTGCGCGTCGCCGGTCACCACGACCGGGTCGGGCGGCAGCTCGAGCCGCCACCGGTGCCCCGGCCCGGTGATGTGCGCGTCGCCGACGGCGTCGGCGACCAGGCGGGTCAGGTCGACCTCGCCGGCGTCGAGCGGGCGTCCCGCGTCCAACCGGGCGAGCAGCAGCAGGTCGTCGACCAGCGTCGTCATGCGGTCGGCTTCGGATTCGACGCGGCTCATCGCGTGCGCGATTTCCGGCGGCACGCGGCCGCCGCTGCGCCGGGTCAGCTCGGCGTACCCGCGGATCGCGGCGAGCGGCGTGCGCAGCTCGTGGCTGGCGTCCGCGACGAACTGGCGCACCCGCATCTCGCTGTTCGCGCGGGCGTCGAGGGCGTTGTCGATGTGCACGAGCATCCGGTTCAGCGCGTAGCCGACCTGACCGACCTCGGTGGAGGGGTCGGTGTCGGTGACCGGGACGCGCACTGACAACGCGACGTCGCGGCGGTCCAGCGGCAGCTCGGTCACCTTGGACGCCGCCGCGGCCACGCGGTCCAGCGGGCGCAGGGTCCGGCGCACGACGAACGCCCCGACGAACCCCGCGCCCAGCACGGCGATCGCGGCGACCGCGGCGAGGATGATCCCGACGGTGAGCAGCGTGTCCTCGGCCTGGTTCATCGGCAGGCCGAGGACCAGCACGACCCCGTCGTCGATGGTCGCGATGACCCGGTAGTCGCCGCTGGACAGCGAGATCGTGTGGGCGTGGCCGTCGACCGGGATCGCCGGCAGGGCCGCGGCGTCGGCGGCGGGCAGCGCCTGCGCCTCGTTCTCCGGCGAGCCCGGGATGGGGGCGAGGGTGGCCGCTTCGAGCACCCGGCCGCCGGAGAGCTGCGCGTACAGGGTGCCTTCCGCGGTGCCCGGGATGTGCAGCGGATCGTTTCCGGCGGGCCCGTCGAAGTGCCGGGTCCGCTCGACCGCGTCCCGCACCTGGGTGTCGACCTGCTGGGTGAGGAACCTGCTCAGCGCGAACTCGCTGATCACGCCCACCACCAGGCACACGACGGCGAGCAGCGCGACGAGCGCCGCGATCAGCTTGGTCCGCAGCGGGCGGACGCGCCGCGGTCGCGTCCCGGCCCGCCGGTGGGGCAGGTTCATGCCACGACGATCCGTCGGGTTCGTGTGTGGTGCTTGTGCCGTCCCTGTGAGGCGGCTGTGTCCGTCCGGGCACAGGAATCCTTCACCCGTCCCACAGTCGGTCCACAGCGGAGCCGCCGAAGCTGGTCCTCGACGCACCGGCGAGAGGAACCCACGATGACCACGGAACAGCAGACCGCCCCGCAGTCCCAGGAATGGGGCGCCCAGCAGCCGCCGCGGAAGTGGTCCGCGCGCAAGACCGTGGCCGCGGTCGCCATCGCGGTCGGCGTCGCGGGCGCGGGTGGCGTGGCGATCTACGCGGCGAGCGGTTCGACCGATTCGTCGGCGATGAGCCAGGGCGGAATGGGGATGCCCGGCGGCGGTTCGCCGAGCGCGATGATGAACGCGCTGCACGGCGAGTACGTCGTCTCCGACGGCAACGGCGGCTACACCACCGAGCTGATGCAGATCGGCACCGTGACCGAGGTCAGCGCGACGTCGCTGACCGCCAAGAGCGACGACGGCTACACCAAGACCTACACGATCGACAGCGACACCGCGGTCGGCGGCAACGCCGACCTGAGCAGCATCGCCACCGGCGACACGGTCACAGTCGTCGCATCGGTGTCCGGCGACGCCGCGACCGCCGACACGCTGACCGAGGGCACTGCTATGGCAGGCCCGGGCGGTCAGCAGGGCGTGCTGCCGCGCCGCGACGACAGCACATCGGGCTCGAACTGACGTGGGCGCGAGGGAGAGCGACGCGCGGCGGGCCGGCTGGCTGACGCTCGGCCTTGCCGCCGCCGGGTGACCGCGGTCGCGGGCACGGTGCACGAGGCGTCGGCGACGGCGGAGTCCACTTCGGACAGCGCTACCGTCCGACTCCACCGAGGCGCCCCGCCCTAACCGTCAGCCGCGCGCCCGCGTGCGCAGGTGGATGCGCTCACCCTGCTTGCCGAACAGGCTCAGCACCTCCACGGCACCCCGGCCGGCCGCGCCGAACCAGTGCGGGATCTGGCAGTCGAACTCGGCGGCCTCTCCGGCGCCCATCACGAAGTCCTGGCCGCCCAGTTGCACGCGGAGCCGTCCACGCAGCACGTACAGCCACTCGTGGCCCGCGTGGGTGCGCAGGTGCGGCTCCTCGTCGTGCGCCGGGATGATCATCTTGTACGCCCGCGGTTCGGTCTGCTGCCGGGACAGCGGGATCAGCACCCTGCCGTCCTTCCGCGTCGGCTCCTGGGGCACCCGCGGGTCGACGATCCGGGGCGCGGCGACGATCTCGTCGAGCGGCACCCCCAGCGCGGCGGTGACCGGCAGCAGCAGCTCCAGGCTCGGCTTGCGCTGACCCGACTCCAGCCGCGACAACGTGCTCGTCGAGATGCCGGTGGCGCGCGCCAGCGCGGTCAGGCTGACGTTCTTCCGCTCACGGGCGCGCCGCAGCCGGGGAGCGATCTGCTCGATGACGGCGCCGACGGTCGGTTGCGACTCCACAGGCGGAGTGAACCAAAGGCGTCCCGGTTTCGGCAACGTCTGTTGTCGGAGCCGGGCGGATCTCCGGATCCTCGCGGTGGAGGTGATCCGAATGGAGATGTTGGTCGGCAGGCGGACCCGGAACCGCCTGCCCGCAGGGGTGTACCTGCTCGGCTTCAGCCTGTTCGCGATGGGCACGGCGGAGTTCCTGCTGGCCGGGGTACTGCCGGCGGTCGCCGCGGACCTGGACGTCACGCTGTCCTCGGCCGGGTTCCTGATCACCGCGTTCGCGCTCGGTGTGGTGCTCGGCGGGCCGCCGTTCGCGGTGCTCAGCCTGCGCTGGCCGCGCCGCACGACGCTGGTGGTGGCGCAGGGTGTCTTCGCCGCGAGCATCGCCGCCGGGCTGCTCGGTGACTACCCCGTCCTGGTGGTCACGCGCGTGGTCGCCGGCATCGCCTACGCCGGCTTCTTCGCGGTCGCGTCGGTGACCGCGATCAGCCTCGTGACCCCCGACCGGAAAGCCAGGGCCTCCGGCGTCGTGGTGAGCGGGCTCAGCGTGGCGATGGTCGCCGGCGGGCCCGCGGGCACGCTGCTCAGCCACTTCACCGACTGGCGCGGCGGGTTCTGGGCGGTGGTCGCCCTGACGGTGGCCGGGATCGCCGGGTGCCAGCTCGGCATCCCCGCCACGCCGAACCACGCGAGCAGGCCCAGCGTCCCGGGTGAACTCGCCACCATGCGGAAACCGGCGCTGTGGGGCCTGTTCGCGATCACGATCCTGACCACGGCCGCCTACATGATCACGTTCAACTACCTGGCGGCCATGCTCACCGTGCCCGAGGTGTGGGTCCCGGCGATCCTCGCGCTGTTCGGCATCGGGGCGTTCGCCGGGCTGTCGATCGGCGGCCGGGTGTCCGACCGCCGCCCGCACCTGGCGCTGCTGACCGGCGCCGGCGCGATCGTGGTGCTCTCGGTGGCGATGGCCGCCGCGGTCGGGCACGGCTGGGCGGTGGTGCCGCTGGTCTTCCTGCTCGGCGTGGCGGCGTTCGTGCTGAACCCGGCCATCTACGGACGCGTCTTCACCGTCGCGGCCGGCGCGCCGACCCTCGCCGGCGCCACCACCGTCTCGGCGTTCCAGCTGGGGATCAGCATCACCCCGGCGCTGGCCGCGGCCGCGCTCACGCGAGGCGCCCCGCTCACCTCGGTCTGCCTGATCGGCGCCGCGCTCGCCGCGGCCGCCGTGCCGCTGATCCTGCTGGACCGGCGTTAGGCCCCCTCCGCGACGCGGGCCAGCATCGCGCGGAACGAACGCTGCTCGGCGGCGCTCAGCGGGCCCAGCAGCTCGTCCTCCACGGCGCGGATGGCGGCCCGCGCCGCGGCGTGCCGGGCCTCGCCGTCCGGGGTGAGCCGCACCGTGTGCGAGCGGCGGTCCGCCGGGTCGCGTTCGCGCACCACCAGGCCCTCCTGGGCGAGTTCGTCGAGCAGGCCGATCAGCCGGGTCTTGTCGTAGCCGATGGCCTTCGCCAGCGCCAGCTGCGAGGTCGCCGGCTGCGCGGCGAGGCTCGACAACGCCGCGTACGCCCACATCGACAGCCCGTGCGCACGCAGCACGGGCTCCTCCGCCTTCATCAACCGCCGCACGATGCGCGCCAGCGAGGCGCCGAGTTCTGCCACGCACCGAATCGTAGAGTGACAAGACGATAAGCAAGAGCGTACGATCTGCTCATGCCTACGATTACCGAGTCCGTCTCGATCGCCGCCACGCCCCAGACCGTCTTCGACCTCGTGTCCGACCCCAGCCAGCTGCCGAAGTGGGCGCCCGGCGTGGACGGCACGCGCGTGCGCGTCCGCGCGTCACGGGAACACGGCACTGTCGACTTCTTCGCCGCCGACAACCCGGCCGCCGGCGTCTACACCCGCGTGCTGCCCAACGGCGAGGGCGCCGAATACCAGTTCACGATGTTCTTCCCGGACGGCACACCGGAGACGGTCGTCGCGGAGCAGGCTTCGGTCGTGCGCGGTGAACTGGAGTCCGTCCGCACGCTCTGCGAATGACCGGTCAGGGCCGGTGGAAGTGCTCCACGTGCACGGCCTCGTCCGGCACGGCGTGCTCGGCCAGCGCCGACCGCACCGGCCCGGCGACCTCGGCCGGCGCGCACAGCAGCCACTCGTCCACCTTCGACGGGTGCAGGCGCGCCTCCAGCAGCCCCCGGATGCGGCCCGGGTCCAGCCCGCCCGGCAGGTACCGCTCGTACGAGATCGCCAGCGCCTGGCCGATGCTGTCGAACGGCCGCGTCCCCCGCGCGTACCGCAGGCTCGGGTCGCGCTCGTCGGTCCGGTAGTGCGTCACCCGCAGCCGCCCTTCGAAGCGGCGCGTATACTCCGACAGCTCGTCGGCGAACAGCGTGTCGTCCCCGGACCGGTTCACGTACAGCAGGGTCACCCGGCTGCGGGGCGAGGTCTCCAGCAGGTGCACCACGACCGGCAGCACGGGCGCGATCCCCGACCCCGCCGCGACGGCCACCACGTGCCGCGGTTCCGAGCGCAGTGTGAACGTCCCGGACGGCGGCCGCGCCAGGACCCGGTCGCCGAGCCGCAACCCCATGGCGTACCCGGAGAACCGCCCGCCGGGCACCCGCTTGATCGCCACCCGCAGCTCCGGCTCGTCCGGGCACGCGCAGATCGCGTAGCTGCGCTCCACCGGCTCGCCGTCGATCTCGGCCCGCAGCACGAGGTGCTGACCCGGCGTGAACCGGAAGACCTCGCGCAGATCGTCCGGCACGGCGAGGGTGACCACGACCGCCTCGCCGGTCAGCGAGCGCACGCCGGTGACGGTCAGCGGGTGGAACTCCGACGGCGCCTCGGCGGCGGGCGCCACCGGCTCCGGCGACCGCGGCCGGGGGATCGCGGTGTGGCGGTAGAACGGACGGCCGGGCCGCTCGGCGTGCATCCGGTGGTAGCCGGTCGGCCGCCGCCGCGGGTGCCAGTCGTGGCACCACGACACCAGTGCGAGCGCGAGCCGCTGCGGCACCACGTAGACCACCGCCAGCTCCCACCCGTGCCCGGTGCCGACCACGGCCGCGAGCACGCACGGCAGGAACACGAGCATCCCGAGCATCTCGGCGCTCTCGGCGGTCGGCCGCCCAGGTGTGGACAGGTAGCGCCACGCGTACCAGAGGTCGACGGTGGCCCAGCGCAGCGGTAGCGTCCACGCCGGTCCACGCGTGTTCCACGGCGTGAGGTGCTCCGGCGAACCGGACCGGTGCTGGGTGAGGTGCACGTACCTGGCCGCGGGGAAACCGCCGAACGGCGACACGAACGGCACCGTCAGGCGGCCGAGCGCCCCGTTCACCCACGTGAGGCTGCCCGCGGCGTGGTGCGCGGCCTCGTGCAGCACGGTGAACAGGGCGACCACGGCGAGCGTGTGCAGCGGCACGGTCACCCACGCCGGTGAGTGCCAGACCAGGGCGAGCAGGGTCGCCCAGCTCCACAGGCCCAGCCCGCAGGCGGCGAGCGCGACGGTCGGCGCCACCACCATCGGCAGGCGCGTCGGGGGTTCCGCCACGACCTGCGGAACGCCCTGGACCTGGGCATCGGCTGTCACGGACCGGGCTCCTGGGGACGGCGGGACGGCAGGACCAAGACGGTAGACAAAGCGTGCGTAAATGTAAACGGAGCGCACGCGCCCGTACCTCACCGCCTGGCAGGCAGGGCCGGGCCGGTGCTGTCGGGTCACTGGCCTAGACTCGGCCTTTGGGCACAGCCGTGCCCGCTTGTCGGTTACCACCCGAAAACCAGGTTTTCACGGCTCGAGGAGAACACGTTGAAGAGCACCGTCGAGCAGCTCAGCCCGACGCGAGTCAAGATCAATGTCGAGGTGCCGTTCGACGAACTCAAACCGAACTTCGACCGCGCCTACTCCAAGATCGCCCAGCAGGTCCGCATCCCGGGCTTCCGCCCCGGCAAGGTGCCCGCTCGCGTCCTGGAGAGCCGGATCGGCCGCGCGCCGGTGCTCGATGAGGTCGTCAACGAGGCCATCCCGGCGAAGTACCTGGAGGCGGTGCGGGCCGGCGAGGTGCGCACCCTCGGCCAGCCGGACTTCGAGGTCACCAAGCTCGAGGACCGTGAGGTGCTGGAGTTCACCGCCGAGGTGGACATCCGCCCGGAGATCACCCTCCCCGACTTCAGCGGCCTGTCGGTCAGCGTCGACGACGTCGAGGTCACCGACGAGGAGGTCGACGCCGAGCTGGACAACCTCCGCGCCCGCTTCGGCACCCTGAAGGGCGTCGAGCGCCCCGCCCAGGACGGCGACTTCGTGTCGATCGACCTGTCGGCGACGGTCGACGGCCAGGAGGTCGAGGAGGCGGCCACCAGCGGCCTGTCCTACGAGATCGGCTCCGGCCAGCTGGTCGACGGCATCGACGAGGCCATCATCGGCGCGAACGAGGGCGAGACCAAGACCTTCACCACGAAGCTGGTGGCGGGTGAGTACGCCGGCCGCGACGCCGAGGTGTCGGTGACCGTGCAGAGCGTCAAGGAGCGCGAGCTCCCCGAGGCCGACGACGAGTTCGCCCAGCTGGCGAGCGAGTTCGACACCATCGACGAGCTCAAGGCCGACCTGCGCGAGCGCCTGGCCAAGATGAAGAAGGTCCAGCAGGGCGTGCAGGCGCGCGACAAGATCCTGGACGAGCTGCTGGAGTCCGTCGACGTCCCGCTCCCGGAGAAGGTCGTCGAGGCCGAGGTCGAGAACCGCAAGCACGACGCGATCCACGACCTGGACCACAGCGAGGAGAACCTCGCCAAGGTGCTGGAGACCCAGGGCAAGACCCTGGAGGAGTTCCACGCCGAGCTGCAGACCGAGGCCGAGAAGGCGGTGCGCACCCAGCTGCTGCTGGACAGCGTCGCCGACGCGGAGGAGGTCCAGGTGGGTGACGCCGAGCTGACCGAGCGGATCATCTACCAGGCCCAGCGCTTCGGCATCAGCCCGGACGAGTACGTGCAGCGGGCCCAGCAGTCGGGCCAGCTGTCCGCGATCTTCGCCGACGTGCGCCGCGGCAAGGCGCTGGCGTCGATCGTGCGCAAGGCGACGGTCACCGACGCCTCCGGCGCCGAGATCGACCTGAGCGACCTCTTTGGCGGCGACGAGGACGAGGCCCCCGCGGCCGCCACTGAGACCGAGGTCACCGAGGAACCCGCGGCCGCTTCCGAGAAATAAAGCTGTCAGCGAACTTGGGCGGTACCGGGCATGCCGGGCCGCCCGAGTTCGTTAGGGTCGGTTACAAGATCTCAGCATCTTCGACAGTGCACAGTGGATCTCCCTCCGGGAGGGCCACAGCGGTGAAAAGGCAGGCAGACGTGACGCAGCACAAGGCAGAGGCTCGCAGCTCGACCGCGGGCCTCAATCTGACCGACTCGGTGTACGAGCGGCTGCTCCAGGAGCGCATCGTCGTCCTCGGCTCCGAGGTCAACGACGAGGTGGCGAACCGGATCACCGCGCAGCTCCTGCTGCTGTCCGCGGAGGACTCCGAGTCGGACATCCGCTTCTACATCAACTCGCCGGGCGGCTCGGTGACCGCCGGGTTCGCCATCTACGACACGATGCAGCTCATCGAGCCGGACGTGGCGACCTACGCGATGGGCCTGGCCGCCTCGATGGGGCAGTTCCTGCTGTCCTCGGGCGCCCCCGGGAAGCGCTACTCGCTCCCGCACGCGCGCATCCTGATGCACCAGCCGTCGGCCGGTGTCGGTGGCACCGCGTCCGACATCGCGATCCAGGCCGAGGTCTTCGGCAAGTGGAAGCAGGAGCTGGCCCGGATCACCGCCGAGCAGACCGGTCAGTCGGTCGAGCAGATCATCGCCGACGGCGACCGGGACCGCTGGTTCACCGCCGAGGAGGCGCGGGAGTACGGCTTCGTCGACCACGTCCTCACCCGGGAGAACCAGCTCCCGTCCAGCAACGGCAGCCGCTGACCGGGCCTGATGAGGAGAAAGCTCTCATGAACAACTTCCAGCTTCCGCAGTCCCGGTACATCCTGCCGTCGTACGTCGAGCGCACGAGCTACGGCATGAAGGAGTCGAACCCGTACAACAAGCTGTACGAGGAGCGGGTCATCTTCCTGGGTGTGCAGGTGGACGACGCGTCGGCCAACGACGTGATGGCCCAGCTGCTGCACCTCGAGCACGAGGACCCGGACCGCGACATCACGATCTACATCAACTCGCCGGGTGGCTCGTTCACCTCGCTGATGGCGATCTACGACACCATGCAGTTCGTGCGCCCGGACATCCAGACCGTCGCGCTGGGCCAGGCCGCCTCCGCGGCCGCGGTCCTGCTGGCGGCGGGCACCAAGGGCAAGCGGCTCGCGCTGCCGAACGCCCGCGTACTGATCCACCAGCCCGCCACCGAGGGCACCTACGGGCAGGTCTCGGACCTGGAGATCCAGGCCAACGAGATCCAGCGGGTGCGCCGCCTGATGGAGACCACGCTGTCCAAGCACACGAACAAGACCGCCGACGAGGTCCGCGCGGACATCGAGCGCGACAAGATCCTGACCGCCGAGCAGGCCAAGGAGTACGGCATCATCGACGAGGTGCTGCCGTACCGCAAGGCGACGCAGATCGGCTGAGGCCCGGCCCCGGGACTCTGACCCGGCCGGTGCGTGTCCTACCCGGCGCGCCCCGGCCCCCGGTTTAGGGTCTCGGGGCGCCCGGCGCCCGCTGGTCCTCCCGCGCGGCGCTCCGGGCGGGTACCGTCTAGGGGCAGCGGCCATTTTTCCCGCTGGCTCGGCGGCGAGGGCAGGAACACGATCAGGTGTGCCGGCAGGCGCACCGGAGGGGAACAGGTCAACGGTCATGGCACGGATCGGCGACGGCGGGGACCTGCTGAAGTGTTCTTTCTGCGGGAAGAGCCAGAAACAGGTGAAGAAGCTCATCGCCGGACCCGGCGTCTACATCTGCGATGAGTGCATCGACCTGTGCAACGAGATCATCGAGGAGGAGCTGGCCGAGGCCGGCGACGTCAAGCTCGACGAGCTGCCCAAGCCGCTCGACATCCACGAGTTCCTCGACCAGTACATCATCGGCCAGAGCGACGCGAAGCGGACGCTCGCCGTGGCGGTGTACAACCACTACAAGCGCATCCAGTCCGAGGACAAGACCGGTCCGAAGGACGCCAAGGACGAGCCGGTCGAGCTGGCGAAGTCGAACATCCTGCTGCTCGGGCCCACCGGCTGCGGCAAGACCTACCTCGCGCAGACCCTGGCCAAGATGCTGAACGTGCCGTTCGCGATCGCGGACGCCACGGCGCTCACCGAGGCCGGGTACGTCGGCGAGGACGTCGAGAACATCCTGCTGAAGCTGATCCAGGCCGCGGACTACGACGTCAAGCGCGCCGAGACGGGCATCATCTACATCGACGAGGTCGACAAGATCGCCCGCAAGTCGGAGAACCCGTCGATCACGCGGGACGTGTCCGGTGAGGGTGTGCAGCAGGCGCTGCTGAAGATCCTGGAGGGCACGACGGCGTCGGTGCCGCCCCAGGGTGGGCGCAAGCACCCGCACCAGGAGTTCATCCAGATCGACACCACGAACGTGTTGTTCATCGTGGCGGGCGCGTTCGCGGGCCTGGAGAAGATCATCAACGAGCGGGTCGGCAAGCGCGGCCTCGGTTTCGGCGCCGAGATCCGCACGAAGGCCGAGATCGAGGAGAGCGACGTCTTCTCCGACACGATGCCCGAGGACCTGATCAAGTTCGGGCTGATCCCGGAGTTCATCGGCCGTCTCCCGGTCGTGGCGAACGTGACGCACCTGGACAAGCACTCGCTGGTCCGGATCCTCACCGAGCCGCGCAACGCCCTGGTGAAGCAGTACAAGAAGCTCTTCGAGATGGACAACGTCGAGCTGGAGTTCACCAAGACGGCGCTCGAAGCCATCGCCGACCAGGCGGTGCTGCGCGGCACCGGCGCGCGTGGCCTGCGCGCGATCATGGAGGAGGTGCTGCAGCCGGTGATGTACGACATCCCGAGCCGCACCGACGTCGCCAAGGTCGTCATCACGGAGCAGACGGTCCGCGAGAACGTCAATCCCACGATCGTGTCGCGTCAGCCGTCCCGGCGGCGCAGCAGCGAACGTGGCGAGAAAACGGCCTGATCTGCGTGAAGGCGGCTCCTCCACGCTCGCTAAGCTAGCCGGATGAGCGTGGAGGGGGCTGGTCCCCGTTCGGGTGCCGGCGAGGGCACCGCTCCGGCCGAGGCGGCCGGGGACACCGTCGTCCCGGAGGGGCAGGACGATGTGCGCGGCATCAGCGACCTGACCTTCCGGGTGGTCGCGCCGTACCTGAGCAGTCCGATCCTGTACAAGGTCATGCTGGTGCTGCTCGGGCTGATGACGTTGGCGTGCGTGGTAGCCGCCCCCGTGCGGCTGTCGGCGCTGCCCCTGATCCCGCTCCCGGTGCTCGGCATCGGGTTCTACGCGCTACGCCGGGTACGCACCGCGGACGGCGACTACCGCCCCCTGTTGCGCTGGTCAAGCCTCCTCTTCGCGGCGACGCTCATCGGCCTGTGGCTGCTGTCGGTAGTGGGCCGTTGGGTCAGCTGACCCAGCACCACCGGGAAACGGAAGCGGGCTGACCAACCACCCGCAAACCGCCGCCCGGCAATGCAACGCCACCGACTACCCCAACCAGACCTCCCCCGCCCCCGATCCACAGCCGATCTTTAGTCGCCGATCAGCGGGGTCAAGGTACTCTTTCCCGCCTTGACGCCGCTGCTCGGCGACTGAAACACACTCAGGGTGAGGGGGCGGGGGTGGTCGGAAGGTGACCGTTTGGCGCCGTGAGGCGCATCCGCCCGCAGGGCGGACTCCCCGCCGCGCGATAGCGCGGCTCTAAAGATCAAAAGAGTCCTCGCCGGACGGGCAGGCTCCGAGATGACCAGGGGTTGGGTGCCTCGTCTCACCTCATGCAGTGGGTCGCTGTGTGGTCATCCCGTCGCCTTCCGGTTTGTGCATATCACCTTGAGCCAGGGCCGCAAGGTTGGCATGTTCGGCCGCCGGTGAGCACAGAGGTTGCGGCCCTGGCTCAAGGTGATCGTCCAGTTCCAGGCGACGGGATGACCACCCAGCTCGGGTTTTGTGCAAAGACTTTTGCGCTACGCGCCGGGGTGGTGGCGGCCTAGGAAGCTCACCATGCTGGGCACCACCGTGCGGTTGAACGAGTCGCCGTGCTTGCCTCGCGCCGTGTAGCCGATTTCGGGTTTCACCGCCGCGATGAAGCGCCGGGCGCCGTGGATGAACGCGTCTTCCGTGCCGCACCACAGGGCGGTCGGGATGCCCGTCGTGGCCTCCAGGTGGCGTAGCGGGTCCATCGATGCCCAGTCGGCTTCGTCGCGGAAGGCGCGTCGCTTCGCCATCTCCGTCCACGACAGCATGAGCGCCGGCGCCAGCAGGGCCAGCGCGCCCACCGGCTGGCGGCGCTCCGCCCGGCGGCGGGCGTACAGCAGCGCCCCGAAACCGCCCATCGACATGCCGGTGCAGGCGAACGGCACCCCGTCCACGCCGCCGAGGCCGCGTTCCCGCAGCCACTGCGGCACCTCCTCCAGCAGCATGCTCATCGGATCGTCGCCGGGGACGTTTTTGTGCCAGTAGTTGTCGCCGCCGTCGACCGCCACGAAACCGTACGGCTGGACCCGCTTGCGGGCGACCTGGCTGGCCAGCTCGGCGAGCGTCCCGGTCGGCGCCGCCGTCCGGGCCCGCCCGTGCAGGCCGTGCAGCAGCAGCGACACCGGCAGGTTCCGCGGCGGCGACTTCGACGGCAGCAGGATCACCAGGTCGACCATCCGGTTCCGGTACCGCGACCACACCCGCTCGACCTTCGCGACCCCGATCTGCGACGCGGGCGACGACGACGCCACACCCAGCGCCCGCTGCAGCGCCTCGCTCACCGGCAGCACACCGGTCGCCGTCCCCGCGGCGACCGCGGCGATCCCCAGGCCCGAAGCGCCGGCGATCAGCACCGAGCGGCGGCTGGGCCGCCTGCGCGGTTCAGTCGCTTCGTCCTCGTCCACCTGGCCTCCCGGCGCCATTGAACATCAGTCCCGTAACCCATGTCGTGGGAAGTTCCGCAACCGATACACCGACGGGACTAATGTCGTGCCCATGCGGTTCGCGATCTCCATTCCCCAGTTCGTGGCCGACGGAACGTTCGACCCCGCCGCCTTCCGCTCGTACGTGCGGCGTGCCGAGGAACTCGGCTTCGAAAGCGGCTGGACCCAGGAGCAGGTCCTCGGCACCGCCCCGCACCTCTCGGCGAACGAGACCATGGCGTACGCGTTCGCCTGCACCGAGCGCCTGCGCCTCGGCTGCGCGGTGTACGTCACCCCGCTGCACATCCCGGCGCACCTGGCCAAGAGCCTCGCCACGCTCGACCAGCTCAGCCGCGGCCGCCTGGAGGTCGGCGTCGGCAGCGGCGGCCGCAACCGGCCGTTCGCCGCGTTCGGCCTCGACGGCGAGGCGCACGTCGCCCGGTTCACTGAGGGGATCCGCCTGGTCAAGGCCCTGTGGACCGAGGACGTGGTCGACTTCGACGGCCGCTTCTGGCAGCTCGATGGCGCCTCGATGCAGCCGAAGCCGTTCCAGAAGCCCGGCCCGCCGCTGTGGTTCGGCGGCAGCCACCCGAACGCGCTCAAGCGGGCCGTGAAGCACGGAGACGGGTTCTTCGGCGCGGGCTCCTCGACCACCGCGGCCTTCGCCGAGCAGGTCAAGACGCTGCGCGAGGTGCTGGCCGAAGCCGGGCGCGACGACTTCCAGGTCGCCAAGCGCGTCTACATCGCCGTCGACGACGACGGGGACGCCGCCCGCCGGCGCGCCGCCGACGGTCTCGCCGAGATCTACGGCAAACGCGGCTTGGAGGCGGTCGCGGTCGCCGGCACGCCCGACGAGTGCGTCGCCGGAGTGCAGGAGGTCGCCGCCGCGGGGGCCGAGCTGATCCTGTTCACCCCGTTCGCCGACCAGGCCGAGCAGATGGAACGCCTCGCCGCCGAGGTCATGCCCCGGATCTGACGCTCACACCCCGGCAGGCTCCAGCACGCGCTGGTCGCCCGTGTAGAGGTTCATGCTGGTGCCGCGCAGGAACCCGACCAGCGTCATGCCGTTCTCCTCGGCCAGCTCCACCGCCAGCGACGACGGTGCGGACACGGCCGCGAGGAACGGGACCCCGGCCATCGCGGCCTTCTGCACCAGCTCGAACGACGCCCGCCCGGACACCAGCAGCCCGCAGTCCGACAGCGGCACCCGGCCCTCCAGCAGCGCCCAGCCCAGCACCTTGTCGACCGCGTTGTGCCTGCCCACGTCCTCCCGCACGGCCAGCAGCGACCCGTCCGCCCGGAACAACCCGGCCGCGTGCAGGCCGCCGGTGCTGGCGAACACGCGTTGCTGCTCGCGCAGCGTGTCCGGGAGCCCCGCGAGCACCTCCGTGCTCACGGCGAAAGTCGACTCCCCGGGCGCGAAGCGGGTCTTGAGCTTCACCGCGTCGAGCGCCGCCTTGCCGCATACCCCGCACGAGGACGTCGTGTAGAAGTTGCGCTCCACACCCGTCTCCGGCGGCGCCACGCCCTCGGCCAGGGTGAGGTCCAGGACGTTGTAGGTGTTGCGCCCCTGGTCGTCGACGCCGTCGCAGTACCGGGCAGTGAACACGTCGTCTTTCGACGCGATGACACCCTCGGACAGCAGGAAGCCGTGCGCCAGCTCGACGTCGTGCCCGGGCGTGCGCATGGTGACGGCCAGGGACTTGCCGCCGACCCGCAGCTCCAGCGGCTCCTCGGCCGCCAGCAGGTCGGCGCGCCGCGTCTGCCCGCCCTCGGTCAGCTTCCGCACCGGTCGTCGCACCGTCACGCGCCCCATCGGGCACTCCATTCCGCTCATCGACGACAAGACCTTGCCGTGCCGTCGTACATCTAGTAAGAAATTGCAGGCTCAATCACCAGCGTAGGGGAGCCCGCCGTGGCCGTCACATTCCTCGACCGTTCGCACAGCATCGCGCCTCCGGACTGGAGCCGGTGGCTGATCCCGCCGGCGGCCCTGTCGGTGCACCTCGCGATCGGGCAGGCGTACGCGTGGAGTGTGTTCAAACCGCCGCTGGAGAAGGCGCTGGGCCTGTCCGGCACCCTGAGCGCGCTGCCGTTCCAGCTCGGCATCGTCATGCTCGGCCTGTCCGCGGCCTTCGGCGGCACCCTGGTCGAGCGCAACGGGCCGCGGTGGGCGATGTTCGTGTCGATGACCTGCTTCTCCACCGGGTTCGTAGTGTCCGCGCTCGGCGCGTTCACCTCCCAGTACTGGCTGGTGGTGCTCGGCTACGGCCTCATCGGCGGCGTCGGGCTCGGCATCGGCTACATCTCGCCGGTGTCGACGCTGATCAAGTGGTTCCCGGACCGGCCGGGCATGGCGACCGGCATCGCGATCATGGGCTTCGGCGGCGGGGCGCTGATCGCCTCGCCGTGGTCGAGCCAGATGCTCGAGTCGTTCGGGTCGACACCCAGCGGCATCGGCACCTCGTTCCTGATCCACGGCGTCGTCTACGCGGTGTTCATGTCGCTCGGGGTGTTCCTGGTGCGGGTGCCCGCCGAGGGCTGGAAGCCGAAGGGCTGGGAGCCGACGGCCGCGAAGGCCCGGTCGATGATCACCACGGCGAACGTGTCGGCCGCCAACGCCATCAAGACGCCCCAGTTCTGGTGCCTGTGGGTCGTGCTGTGCTTCAACGTGACCGCGGGCATCGGCATCCTGGAGAAGGCGTCGCCGATGATCACCGACTTCTTCCGCGGCACCTCGGTCCCGGTCGGCGCGACCGCGGCGGCCGGGTTCGTGGCGCTGCTGTCGCTGACCAACATGCTCGGCCGGTTCGTCTGGTCGTCCACTTCGGACTTCATCGGCCGGAAGAACATCTACCGCATGTACCTCGGCGTCGGCGCGCTGCTGTACCTGGTGATCGCGCTCGTCGGCAACTCGTCCAAAGTGGTCTTCATCCTCGCGGCGATGGTGATCCTGTCCTTCTACGGCGCGGGGTTCGCCACGATCCCGGCGTACCTGAAGGACATGTTCGGCACCTACCAGGTCGGCGCGATCCACGGCCGTCTGCTGACCGCGTGGTCGGCCGCCGGCGTGCTCGGCCCGCTGATCGTCAACGCGATCGCCGACAGCCAGAAGCGCGCGGGCAAGCAGGGCCCGGACCTCTACACCACGTCGTTCTACATCATGATCGCGCTGCTGGTGATCGGGTTCATCGCCAACGAGCTGGTGCGCCCGGTGAGCGCGAAGTACCACGAACCGGAGAGCGCGGACGCCGCGCGCGAGGAGGCGAAATGAGCACGCCGGAGCAGGTCCCCGCGCGCCGCCGGGTCTGGTTGATGATGCTGGCCTGGCTGTGGGTGGGCGTGCCGTTCCTCTACGGTCTCTACGAACTGATCCTCAAGGTCGTCAAGCTGTTCGGCGGCTAGAACAGCCCGCCGCCGGCGTGGATCGACTGCCCGGTGATCCACCCGCCGTCGGCGGAGGCGAGGAACGCCACGATCGACGCGATGTCCGACGGCTCGCCGAGGCGCCCCAGCGGCGTCTGGGCCGTGGTCGCCGCGAGGCGTTCGGCGCTCATTCCCGCTTCGAGCGCGTCGCTGCGGGTGGCGCCGGGCAGCACGCTGTTGGCGGTGATCCCGCGCGGCCCCAGTTCCTTCGCCGCGGCGCGCACGAGCTGCTCGGCAGCCGCCTTGCTGGCCGCGTACACGCCGCTGTCCGGTCGTGCGGTGACCGTGGCGCCGCTGGAGATCACGATGATCCGGCCGCCGTCCCGCAGCCTCTTCGCGGCCTCGCGCAGGGCGACGAACGTGGAGCGGGTGTTGGTGGCGAAGACCCGCTCGAAGTCCTCGTCGCTCGCCTCGGCGAGCGGGGCGAACCGGGCGATCCCGGCGTTGCCGACCAGGATGTCGAGACCGCCGAAGGCCGACTCGACGGCGTCGAACAGCGCCACGACCTGCGCCGGATCCGCGACATCGGCCTGGACCGCCACGGCCTGCCCGCCCGCGTTTGCGATGGTGCTGACCACCTTGGCCGCCGCGCCCGCGTCGGTGCGGTAGTTGACCACCACCCGGGCGCCCTCCGCGCCCAGCCGCTCGGCGATGCCCCGCCCGATGCCCCGCGATCCGCCCGTCACGAGGGCGACCCTGTCCGTCAGCACTGTTCCTCCAGATGATCGATAGTCGAGATACTCGACTAATTGGTGGAGGATGTCAACTATGCTGGGGGCATGGAGGGCTTGGCCGCGGCGGTCGCCGCGCTGCACCGCGAAGCGGCGGTGCTCTACGCGGGAATCGCCCGCGACTTCGACCTGACCAGCCAGCAGACCCAGGTGCTGTGCGGCCTGGCGCGGCGCCCGTCGTTCGGCGAGCTGGCGGCGTTGCTGGGCTGCGACAAGACGAACGTGACCGGGATGGTCGACCGGCTGGAGAAGCGCGGCCTGCTCGCGCGCGAGACCGACGCCAAGGACCGTCGCGTCAGCCGCGTCGTGCTGACCCCCGCGGGCGAGGAGCTGCGCGAACGGATCCGGCAGCGGTTCGCGGAACTGGTGGGGGAGCGGTTCAGTGCCCTGACGGACAAGGAACGCGCCCGGTACGCGAGCCTGGTCGAGGTCCTCGGCGGGCCGGTTCGGGCAAGCTCTCGCTGAGCCGCCGGCGAGCCTGAGCTGGACTTCTCAGCGGTGCAGCTCGCGCAGGCTCTCGATCAATCCCCGGCTCGCCGAGCGCACGTGTTCCTCCGCCAGGTCGCCCAGTCCCTCGACCCGCCCCGCGCGCAGCAGCGTCGCCAGCTCGCGGTGCTCGTCCACCACGCGCGTGCGGTAGTGCTCGTGCGACAGCCGCACCCGGTGGGCCTGGAACATGTGCACCTGCGACCGCACGGCTTCCCACGCGCTGGTCAGCCTGCCGTTGCCCGCCATGGCGTACACGCAGTCGTGGAACTCGATGTCCAGCGCCACCAGCCGGTCGCCGTCCGCCGGGCCGCGTGCCTCCCGGTCCATCGCCGCCACCAGCCGGTCGAGCTCGTCGAACTGCCCGGGTCGGCCCCGCTCGGCCGCGGTCAGCGTCGCCAGCCGGTCCAGCGCCGCGCGCACCTCGTAGACCTCGGTGATGTCGGTCTCGCTGAGCTCGATGATCCGCGTGCCCCGGTGCCACTCGCTGTGCACCAGCCCCTCGCGCTCCAGGATCGCCAGCCCCTCGCGCACCGACCCGCGGCTGACCTGTAGCGACCCGGCCAGCTCGACCTCGCGCAGAGCGCTGCCGGGCGCGAACCGGCCGGACAGGATCTCGTCGCGGATGCGGTCGGCGGCCTCCTCGGCCAGACCACGCCGCCGGGCGGGCTGCATGTCCTAATGTTGACATTACGACATCGGCCGGGTCAAGCTGGAGCCACCGACGATGAAGGAGGCACCATGACCCGCCCCGCGTTCCACCTCGCGATCCCGGTCGACGACCTCGGCCGCGCCCGGGAGTTCTACGGCGGGGTGCTCGGGCTGTCCGAAGGCCGCTCCGACACCAAGTGGGTGGACTGGAACTTCCACGGCCACCAGGTGGTCACCCACGTGGTCGAGGGCGCGCGCAACGAGGCGGGCCGCAACCCGGTCGACGGCCACGACGTCCCGGTGCCGCACTTCGGCCTGGTCCTGACCGTCGAGGCCTTCCACGAACTCGCCGGCCGCCTCAAGGACGCCGGCACACAGTTCGTCATCGAGCCCTACCAGCGCTTCGCGGGCGAGCCGGGGGAGCAGTGGACGATGTTCCTGCACGACCCGGCCGGCAACGCGCTGGAGTTCAAGGCCTTCCGCGACGAGTCTCAGCTGTTCGCGAAATGAGCCGCGGCGTCCTCGTCACCGGTGCGTCGGCGGGCCTCGGCCGCGCGATCGCCACGGCCTTCGCCGAGCGCGGCGACCGTGTCGCGGTGCACTACAACTCCAACCAGGCCGCGGCGGAAGCCACCCTGGCGGCGCTGCGCGGCGACGGCCACGCCCTGGTGCAGGGCGACATCCGGGAGGCCCAGCGCATCGCCGACACCGCTGAAGCCGCCCTCGGCGGGGTCGACGTCCTGGTCAACAACGCCGCCGTGGTGACCACCAGTGAGACCGCGCACCCGCTCGCCGAGACGACCTTCGAGCACTGGCGGGAGGTGTGGCGGCAGTCGGTCGAGGTGAACCTCCTCGGCGCGGCCGACGTCACGTTCTGCGTCGCCCGGCACATGATCGACCGCGGCGCGCGCGGGCGCGTGGTCAACGTCGGCTCGCGCGGCGCCTTCCGCGGCGAGCCGGACCACCCCGCGTACGGCGCGACCAAGGCGGCGCTGCACTCGCTGGGCCAGTCGCTCGCGGTGCACCTCGCGCCGCACGGCATCGCGGTGAGCACGGTCGCGCCCGGGTTCATCGCGACCGAGCGGGTCGCGGACTGGCTGAGCGGCGAAAGGGGCGGCGCGCTGCGGGCCCAGTCCCCGTTCGGCCGGGTCGCGGAGCCGCCGGAGATCGCCGCCGCGGTGGTCTACCTCGCCTCCGCCGAGGCCGAGTGGGCCTCCGGCGCCATCCTCGACCTCAACGGCGCCTCCTACCTGCGGTCCTGAGGACAGTCCTCCGGGCGGACCACGCGCAGGATCTGCTCGGAGATCGCCCGGAGGGCGTCCACCTGGTCCCGCGTGAGCACGTCGAACACCAGCTCGCGCACCGTGTCGACGTGGTGCGGCGCGGCCTGCTCGATCGCCTCCCGGCCCTCGCGCGTCAACACGATGAACGCGCCGCGCGCGTCGTCCGGGCACTCCTCGCGGGCCACCAGCCCGCGCTTCTGCATGCGCCGCAGGTGGTGCGACAGCCGGCTCTTCTCCCAGTCCAGCGCCCTGGCCAGCTCGAACACCCGCACCCGGCCCTCCGGCGTGTCCGTGAGCTGGACGAGCACCTCGAAGTCGGGCAGCGACAGCTGGGAGTCCGCCTGCATCCGGCGGCCCAGCGCGGCGTTGAGGTGGCTCTGCATCTTCACGTACGCGCGCCACGCCTGCTGTTCACCGTCATCGAGCCATCGGGTCATGCCATCGAGTATAGCGGGAATAGTTGACGCGTCATCCAAGTTGTGCCACTGTGTCGATGACACATCAACCAGACCTTCACGGGAGGAACCCGAAATGACCACCCAGACCAGCTACGCGAACCTGACCGGCGAGTACACCCTGGACCCGACCCACACCCGGATCGGCTTCGTCGCCCGCCACGCGATGGTCACCAAGGTGCGCGGCGCGTTCAACGAGTTCACCGGCACCGCCCACATCGACGGTGACGACCCGGCCAAGTCGTCGGTGACGGTCGCCATCAAGGCGAACAGCATCGACACCCGCAACGCCGACCGCGACGCCCACCTGCGCAGCAACGACTTCCTGTCGATGGACGAGCACCCGGAGATCACCTTCGTCTCCACCTCGATCCAGCAGACCGGGGACGCGAGCTTCGACGTCACCGGCGACCTGACGATCAAGGGCATCACGAAGTCCGTCACCGTCCCGTTCGAGTTCGAGGGCACCGCCCAGGACCCGTTCGGCAACACCCGGGTCGGCTTCGAGGGCAAGACCACCATCAACCGCAAGGACTTCGGGGTCACCTGGAACGCGGCGCTGGAGACCGGCGGCGTCCTGGTGAGCGACAAGGTCACCCTCGAGTTCGAGGTCTCCGCGATCAAGGCCGCCTGACGCGGATGCCGGTGGTGCCCGGCGGGTACGCCGGGCACACCACCTCCGCCACCGGAAAGGAACGCCAGCCATGACCTCCGTCGACCTCGACGCGGTCCGCCAGGAGCGCGACCGCATCCGCGACGCACACCTCAAGCCCGCGGGGGAGCGGCCCGCCTCGTCCGCCCGCGGCCTCCACCACACGGCGCTGATCAGCAGCGACGTCGAGCGGACCGTCCGCTTTTACCAGGACGTCCTGGAGTTCCCGCTGACCGAGCTGATCGAGAACCGCGACTACCCCGGGTCGTCGCACTTCTTCTTCGACATCGGCAACGGCAACCTGCTCGCGTTCTTCGACTTCCCGGGCCTGGACGTGGGCCCGTACGCCGAGGTGCTCGGCGGGCTGCACCACATCGCCATCTCGGTCGAACCCGAGCGGTGGCAGCGGCTGGTCGACAAGCTCGCCGAGGCCGGCGTCGAGCACGCGGTGCACAGCGACGTCTCGGTCTACTTCCGCGACCCCGACGGCGCCCGCATCGAGCTCATCGCCGACCCGCTCGGCGAGATGTACGGCAACACCGTCCTCTAGGACACCAGGCAACGCGGCGCCCCCGACGACGGCGCGATGCCAGCGGGCGGTGTCCAAGGTCGTGGCGCCAGGAAGTGGCCTACGGCCGTCGCAGCGCCCGCCGGGTGCGCCACTCCGCGTCCTCATTGAAAGTCGAGCGATCGTCACCGAGTCCAGCGGGACAAGCGCGTTGGCATCCGCAAAATAGGCCGCCGCGCACCCGCGGGTTGTCGGGAGGCCGCCACGTGGCAGTGGGTGCTCGTCTCCCGGCCGAGCATGTGGCTGAGCGTGTCGACTGGCCACGCGGCCTCGACCACCGCTCTGTTCGGCACTCGACCTGGTCGATCGACCCGGGTCAGGACGCGGGCTCCAGGCGGAGCACGATCGCCTTCGAGACCGGTGTGTTGGACTTCTTCGCCACCGAGTCCAGCGGGACCAGCGCGTTGGCCTCCGGGAAGTAGGCCGCCGCGCAGCCGCGGGCCGTCGGGTACGCCACCACCCGGAAGTGCTCCGCCCGCCGCTCGCTGCCGTCCTCCCACTCGGACACCAGGTCGACCAGCCGGCCGTCGGCGAAGCCCAGCTCCGCCAGGTCGTCCGCGTTGACCAGCACCACCCGGCGCGCGTCCTCGATGCCGCGGTATCGGTCGGACAGGCCGTAGATCGTGGTGTTGTACTGGTCGTGGCTGCGCAGCGTCTGCAGCAGCAGCCGGCCCGCGGGCACGCGCGGGAACTCCAGCTCGCTGGTCGTGAAGTTCGCCTTGCCCGTCGAGGTGCGGAACGACCGCGAGTCGCGCGGCGGGTGCGGCAGGACGAACCCGTCCGGCTGCCGCACCTTCGCGTTGTAGTCCTCGCAACCCGGCACGACCTGCGCGATCCGGTCGCGGATCAGGTCGTAGTTCCCCTCGAAGTCCCGCCACGGCACGGCGTGGCCGTCGCCGAACAGCTCGGTCGCGAGCCGGCAGATGATCGCCACCTCGGACAGCAGGTGCTCGCTCGCCGGCTTCAGCCGCCCGCGCGAGACGTGCACGCACGACATCGAGTCCTCGACCGTGACGAACTGCTCGCCCGCGGCCTGCGCATCCCGCTCGGTGCGGCCCAGGGCGGGCAGGATCAGCGCGGTCCGGCCGGGCACCACGTGCGACCGGTTCAGCTTCGTCGACACGTGCACGGTCAGCTCGCACGACCGCAGCGCGCGCTCGGTCAGCCCGGAATCCGGGGTGGCGGCGGCGAAGTTGCCGCCCATGCCGATGAACACCTTGCCGCGTCCGTCGCGCATCGCGCGGATCGAGTCCACGGTGTCGAGCCCGTGCTTGCGCGGCACCGGGATGCCGAACTCGTCCTCCAGCCGGCTCAGGAACGACTCGGGCATCTTCTCCCAGACACCCATCGTGCGGTCGCCCTGCACGTTGGAGTGCCCGCGCACCGGGCACAGGCCCGCGCCCGGCTTGCCGATCATGCCGCGCGCGAACGCCAGGTTGCTGATCTCCTGGATCGTCGCGACCGCGTGCCGGTGCTGCGTGACACCCATGGCCCAGCAGTAGACGGTGCGCTTGGACGCCGCGATCATCCGCGCCATCCGCTCGATCTGGGCGCGGTCCAGGCCGGTGGCCTCGTCGATCGCCGCCCAGTCGATCTCGCTCAGGTTCTTGGCCCAGTCGTCGAAGCCGTGCGTCGAGGACTCGACGAACTCGCGGTCCACGATCGTGCCCGGCGCGGCCTCCTCCCACGACAGCAGCAGGTGCCCGATCGCCTGGAACAACGCGAGGTCGCCGCCCAGCCGGATCTGCGCGAACTCGTCGGCCAGCGGCGTGCCCTTGCCGACGACGCCGCGCGGGTTCTGCGGGTTCTTGAACCGCATCAGCCCGGCTTCGGGCAGCGGGTTCACCGCGATCACCTTCGCGCCGCGGCCCTTGGCCTCTTCGAGCGCGGACAGCATGCGCGGGTGGTTGGTGCCCGGGTTCTGGCCGACGACGACGATCAGGTCGGCGTGGTGGATGTCGGCGAGGCTCACCGAGCCCTTGCCGATGCCGTAGGCCTCCGACAGCGCCGCGCCGGAGGACTCGTGGCACATGTTGCTGCAGTCCGGCAGGTTGTTCGTGCCGAACGAGCGCACCAGCAGCTGGTACAGGAACGCGGCCTCGTTGCTGGTGCGGCCGGAGGTGTAGAAGATCGCCTCGTCCGGGCTGTCCAGCTCCTTGAGCTTGCCCGCGATCAGCCGGAACGCCTCGTCCCAGGCGATCGGCTCGTAGTGCGTGCCGCCCTCGCGCAGCACCACCGGCTCGGTGAGCCTGCCCTGCTGCCCGAGCCAGTAGTCGGTGCGGTCGTGCAGCTCCTCGACCGGGTGCTGGGCGAAGAACTCCCGCCCGACGCGCCGTTTCGTGGCCTCCTCGGCGACCGCCTTCGCGCCGTTCTCGCAGAACTCGGCGAGCTTGCGGTGCTCACCGTCCTCCGCGCGCGGTTCGGGCCAGGCGCAGCCGGGGCAGTCGAAGCCGTCGCGCTGGTTGAGCAGGCGGAGGGTCTTCACCGTGCGGCCGGCGCCCATCTGCTCGACACCGCGCAGGAGTGACACCGCCACTCCCGGGATGCCCGCCGCCCACTCCTTGGGCTTGTGCACTTCGAGGGCGGCTTCGTCGATGTCGGCGCGGGGAGCGTTGCGTGTCACGTCCCCTATCTTGCGTCAGCGCCCGCCTTCGCGCGAGTACCGAGTTTCCGGTCGGTCACCGTGACCGTGAACAGCACGACGCCGATCACGATGAGCGCCGCGGCCAGTTCGTGCAGGCCGTGCGAGGTGGCCCGGTCGCCGAAGCACAGCGCGATCAGCGTCGACGACCCGATCGCGCCGAGGTACTGCGCCGTGCGGAACAGGCCGCTCGCGGTGCCCATCACCTCCGGCGGCACCTGGCCGTAGAGGACGGTCTGGTTGGTCACGCTCGTCAGGCCCTGGCCCAGCCCGAACACCGCGGCGAGCACCACCAGCGCGGCGATCCACGTGCCGTCGTGCACGAACAGCAGCAGCACCGACCCGGCGAGCAGCGCCAGCGAGTTGACGACCAGCCGCCCCTTGAGCCGTGTCGGCTTGCCGGCCGACGCCGCGGCCAGCACGGCGGCCACCGACATCGGGGTCAGCAGCGCGCCCGCCGTCGATTCGGTGAGCCCGCGCGCGGATTCGAGCCACTGGACGTAGCCGAACATGATCGAGTAGACGATGAGGAACGCCAGCGCCTGGCGCAGGTAGGTGCGCAGGAGCGGGCGGTTGCCCGCCAGCATCCGCAGGTCGACGAACGGGCGCTCGGCGTGCAGCTCGACCCGGACGAACAGGGCGCCCAGCACCAGCGCGACGCCGAGCAGGTACAGGTCGGACACCGCGGGCGCCATCACGTAGAGCAGCACCGCGAGCAGGGTCGCGGAGAACAGGGCGATGCCGGCGACGTCGATCGGCTCGCGCCGGCCGGTGCGCGGCGGGTCCTTGGGCACCCAGACGAGCGCGAGCACGAACGCGACCGCGGCGAGTGGGATGTTGACCGCGAAGATCGCCGGCCAGCCGGCCAGTCCGATCAGTGCGCCGCCCAGCGTCGGGCCGATGACCATGACGGTCTGCGACGACATCGCGAGGACCGACAGGATGCGGCTCGGCACGCCGCCGCCGGTGGCGTCGGCGCGTTTGCGCAGCACCGCCATCGCGGCGGGGAAGCCGGCGCAGGTGCCGATGCCGAGCACCACCCGGACCGCGACCAGCCAGCCCAGCGAGAACGCGAGCAGGCCGCCGACGCCTGCGGCGAACACGGTCACCGAACCGGCCAGCAGCACACGCCGCGCCCCGAACCGGTCGACGAACAGCCCGACGACGGGTTGCCCGACGGCCGTGGCCAGGTACAGCGAGGTGATCAGCCAGGCCGTTTCCCCCGGCCCGGCGCCGAACGCCTGGCCGATGGGCACCAGCGCCACGGCGATCAGGGTGGAGTTGATCGGGTTGAGCACCGCGCTGGCCACCAGGGGCAGGACCATGCGCGGCGGGTAGGCGGTTCGCGTGAGCTGTGTCGTCCGCTGGGACGTGGTCACCACTTCCTCATCGCTGCGCCAGCTTCGCGAGCAGGGGCAGCGCTTCGTCGATCTTGCGGCGCTCCTCGGCGGTGAGGTCGTCGGTCAGGGCGCGCGCCAGCCACTCCTCGCGGTGCTGGTGCACGCCCCGCACGGTCTTCTCGCCCAGGTCCGACAGGGCGACGAGCACGCGGCGCCCGTCACGCGGGTCGCGGGTGCGGCTGAGGTAGCCCAGCTCGTCCAGCGCGCCCAGCGTGGCCGCCATGGACTGCTGCCGGACGTGCTCGGCCGCCGCGAGCTGCGCCTGGGTGGCCGGGCCGTCCCGGTGCAGCCGCGCGAGCACGGCCGACTGCGAGGGCGTCAGGACGCCCGCGTTGTCCACCTGGCGCAACCGGCGGTGCAACTGCCCGACGACGGCGCGCACCGCACCGGCGAGGCGCGCCGCGTCGTTCGGTACCCGGGTCATATAGACAGTCTAGACTGTTGAGTCTGGGCTGTCGAAGTGACTACTCGCAGCCGCCGGTGAACTCCGGCATCGGCTTGGTCACGTCGTACATCGCCGCCTCGTCGAAGCCCGAGGTGTCCTGCGTGACGGGACGGGGCTCGCTGTAGGCCGGTGCGAGGTAGCCCCGCTTCGACGGCTCGCAGGCCATCGAGTAGATGACCCCCTGGGTCATCGTCACCCACAGGCCGCGGTCGTTCTTCTGGAACGAGGCGCCCCGGGTCAGTTCGAAGTCCACCTCGTAGCGGAGGAACACGTCGATGTCGGCGGGGCTCAGGATCGGCGCGTAGGTGCCGGGGTCGAACGCGTAGGCGACCGAGTAGTCCGCGTGCAGGGCGAGCCTGTTCGCGTCGTCTCCCGGGGTGGCGGTGATGGTGCCCGTGATCCGCGGGCCCGCCGGGAGCAGCCGGTAGCCGTCCTCGGCGAAGCTGACCACGGACCGGAAGTCGTCCGTCCGGTCGTTGATCGACTTGGCGAACTCCCGCCGGGCGTTCGGGGCCAGCAGGTTCAGCAGCAGCGATCCGTCGTGGCCCTCGATGGTGCGCCGGTCGAGCCTGCCGGCCCGGATGACCTCCCGCACCTGGCCGACCGCCGCCGCGACCTCGCCGGCGGAGAACCCGCCGACCGGGCCGGGCGGCGGGGCCAGCAGCCCGTCCACCGACTCGCCCCAGGTTTCGGCTGGGGTGCCGTCGAACGGGCGCTCCAGGTTCACGCGCGCGATGTCCGGCAGCACGCTCGGCGCGGTCGGGCGCATCTCGGCCGGTGGGGGAGCGCTGCCGTCGTAGTGGGCGGACGTCGAGCGGCCCCACTGGACGAGCCCGAACACCGCCCCGGCCACGACGACCAGCGACACGCCGGTCCAGGCGAGCCGCTTGCCCGTCCGGCGCTCGCGGCGCAGGCCGGCCCGCGCCTGCTTCGCCGCGCGCCGCTGCCAGTCGGGGTCCCGCAGATCCGGGTGCTCCGCGATGTCGTAGTCGTCCACTTCGGACCTGCCTTCCGGTTCGATCTCGCCTTCTGATCGACACCGGGGGGCGAGCGTTACGGGGTGCAGGCGTCCTGAGACCGATCCGCAAACAACGGTGCGACGAGGCTCACTCGGGCGTACCGGCAGGCGCCGCCTTCGAGGTAGGTCTGGCCGCCCAGGAAATCGATCCCCGCGGTGGCGGCCTTGAACGGCGGCGACCTGCGCACCACGAAATCGAGCTGGAACGTGCGCAGCACGACCAGCTCGGCGGGGTCGAACACCGGCGCGCCCGCCGGGTCGAAGGCGTACGCGACGCGCAGGTCCACCCGCACGGTCAGCTCCGCCCGGCTGGCGCCCGGGCCCACCGACATGGTCCCGTCCGTCTTCGGGCCCGCGGGCAGCAGCCGGTAGCCGTCGGCGATCACGGCCAGGTACACCGGGAAGTTCTCCGTGCGCGCCAGCACGGCCGGCTCCGCGGTCTCGCGCGCCCTGGGGGACAGGAGGCCGAGGAACCGCTCGAACCGGCGCTGCTCGATCACCTCGCGATCGACGTTGAGCGCCGCGGTCAGCTGCCGGACCTGCTCGGCGGCCGCGGCGACCTCGGCGGCGGAGAAGTCGCCGACCGGCATCGCGGCGGGCAGGCGCAGCCCGTCGATGCCGTCCGGCCACGCCGCCGCGGGCGTGGCGGCGAAGGGTGCGGCGAGGTCGACCGGCACCGCGACCGGCAACGCGGCAGGCAGGCCCGCGGCCCTGGCCGCGGACAGCACCGCCATCGGCCGGGTCGCGGGCGCCACCACCAGCGCCGCCACGCCGGCGAGGGCCAGTGTGGCCGCCGTCACCAGGGCCGTCATCAGCCGCCACGGTGCCCGCTCCGCGGGGCCGGGGATGTGCTCGTAGCCGTCCACTTCGGACCCATCGCGCCTCGCCGGAGATCGTTACCGGCCCCGGAGGAGATGCGGATGCGGCGCTGATTAGCAGGTTCGTACACTTACCGGTTGTGACGGAGAACGCCCCTGACCAGCAGCCCGCCCTCCCGGCCGCGTGGAACCCGGCCGACGAAGAAGCCGCCCTCTACCAGCGGTGGGTAGACGCGGGCTACTTCACGGCCGAGGCCGGGTCGGACAAGCCTCCGTTCACCATCGTGCTGCCGCCGCCGAACGTGACCGGCAGCCTGCACATGGGGCACGCGCTCAACCACACCCTGATGGACGTGATGACGCGCCGCCGCCGGATGCAGGGCTACGAGGTCCTCTGGCTGCCGGGCATGGACCACGCCGGCATCGCGACCCAGAACGTCGTCGAACGCGAGCTGGCCAAGTCCGGCAAGTCGCGCCACGACCTCGGTCGCGAGAAGTTCGTCGAGCGCGTCTGGGAGTGGAAGGCCGAGTACGGCGGCAAGATCCTCGGCCAGATGCGCCGCCTCGGCGACGGCGTCGACTGGTCGCGCGAGCGCTTCACCATGGACGAGGGCCTGTCCCGCGCCGTCCAGACCATGTTCAAGCGCCTCTACGACGACGGCCTCATCTACCGCGCCGAGCGCATCATCAACTGGTGCCCGCGCTGCCTCACCGCTCTGTCGGACATCGAGGTCGAACACTCCGAGGACGAGGGCGAGCTCGTCTCGATTCGTTACGGCGACGGCGAGAACTCGATCGTCGTGGCCACCACGCGCGCCGAGACGATGCTGGGTGACACCGCGGTCGCCGTCCACCCGGACGACGAGCGGTACAAGCACCTGGTCGGCACCGAGGTCGAGCTGCCGCTGACCGGCCGCCGCATCCCGATCATCGCCGACGACCACGTCGACCCCGAGTTCGGCACCGGCGCCGTCAAGGTCACCCCGGCGCACGACCCGAACGACTTCGAGATCGGCCGCCGCCACGACCTGCCGATGCCGACGATCATGGACGAGCGCGCCACGATCACCGTGCCCGGCCCATTCCAGGGTCTCGACCGGTTCGAGGCGCGCCCGGCGATCGTCGCGGCGCTGCGCGAGCAGGGCCGGATCGTCGCGGAGAAGCGCCCGTACCTGCACGCCGTCGGCCACTGCTCGCGGTGCGACACGGTCGTCGAGCCGCGGCTGTCGCTGCAGTGGTGGGTCAAGGTCGAACCGCTGGCCCGTGCGGCAGGCGACGCGGTCCGCGACGGCCGCACCAAGATCCACCCGCCGGAGCTGGAGAAGCGCTACTTCGACTGGGTCGACAACATGCACGACTGGACGATTTCGCGCCAGTTGTGGTGGGGCCACCGCATTCCGGTCTGGTACGGGCCGAACGGCGAGACGGTGTGCGTCGGGCCGGACGAGCAGCCGCCGTCCGGCGAGGGGTGGACGCAGGACCCGGACGTCCTGGACACCTGGTTCTCCTCGGGCCTGTGGCCGCTGTCCACGCTCGGCTGGCCGGAGAAGACGCCGGACCTGGCGAAGTTCTACCCGACCAGCGTCCTGTCCACCGGCTACGACATCCTGTTCTTCTGGGTCGCCCGGATGATGATGTTCGGCCTGTACGGCGGCGACGACGTCCAGCCGTTCGACCACGTCTACCTGCACGGGCTGATTCGCGACGCGCAGGGCAAGAAGATGTCGAAGTCACGCGGCAACGTCATCGACCCGCTCGACTGGATGGACAGCTACGGCGCGGACGCCACCCGGTTCACCCTGGCCCGCGGCGCGAACCCCGGTTCGGACATGGCGCTGGCCGAGGAGTGGGCCGCGGGGTCGCGCAACTTCTGCACGAAGCTGTGGAACGCCACCAAGTTCGCGCTGATGAACGGCGCCACCGTGGCGACGCCGCTGCCGCCGGCCGCGGAGCTGACCGAGGCCGACCGCTGGATCCTCGGCCGCCTCGCCGCCACGGTGTCCGAAGTGGACGAACTGCTGGAGGACTTCCAGTTCGCCAAGGCCGTCGACCGGCTCTACCACTTCACCTGGGACGAGCTGTGCGACTGGTACCTGGAGCTGGCGAAGGTCCAGATCGCCGGTGACCGGGCCGACAGCACCCGCGCGGTGCTGGGGCACGTGTTCGACACCGTGCTGCGGCTGCTGCACCCGGTGATCCCGTTCATCACCGAGAAGCTGTGGCAGGCGCTGACCGGCGGCGAGTCGATCGTCATCGCCGACTGGCCGAAGGCGGACGCCTCCTACGCCGACGCGGCCGCCGACGCCCGCATCGCCGACGTGCAGAAGCTGATCACCGAGATCCGCCGGTTCCGGTCGGACCAGGGCCTCAAGCCCGGCCAGCGCGTCGCGGCGCGCGTCAACGGCGCGGGCGTCGCGGACGTGTCGGCGCACGAGGAAGCGGTGCGCGCACTGGCGAGGCTGACCGCCCCGGAGGACGGTTTCACGGCGTCCGCCTCGGTCGAGGTGAGCCTGTCGAGCGGGAACGTGCACGTCGAGCTGGACCTGTCCGGTGCGGTCGACGTGGCGGCCGAGCGCAAACGGCTGGAGAAGGACCTGGCCGCGGCGCAGAAGGAGCTCAAGCAGACCGAGGGCAAGCTCGGCAACCAGGCGTTCCTGGACAAGGCGCCCGCCGACGTGGTCGAGAAGATCAAGGTGCGCCGGGACGCGGCGGCAGCCGACATCGAGCGGCTCACCGCGCGGCTGGCCTCGCTGCCCACGGCCTGATCACGCGGTCCGGGACGGGCTTCGCGCCCGTCCCGGCGCCGTTGTCGGCCCACGGAGCCGAGCTCGGGGCCACTTCCGCGAACGGACCGTCGGATCGCGAGCCGTGACGACGCCCGGTCGCGGGTTCGGTGGTGGCAGGGCGTGTCCAGCGGCGGCGGGTTCGTGGGCTGGGGTGGCGTCCGGTCGTGGGTTCAGGTGATGCTGTCGAGGATTTCGGCGACCGGAGGGTGCGGTCCAGCGTGGGCAGGATGAAGGTGGAGTCCGGCACCGCAGCCCCGATTCAGGCGAGGTGGCGAACCGCCAACCCGGCGTCGAACTCCGCGGGAACCTGTCGCCGGATGGCCCGCACGTAATCGGCCGTGCTCCACTCGGGGTGGCCGGTCGGGAGATCCGGCGTGGCGCAGCGGTGACCGCCAGCGGTGAGGATCGTGGTCAGCCTGTCCCAGCCCGCCGGGGACTGGGTGGCGCCGTGCGGGAAGACGAAATCCCGGCATGGCAGGACACTCACCCAGGCGCTGGTTCCCGCGCCGCGCGGAGTGGTCAGCGTCCGGTGGAGCCGTCGATCTGTTCACGCAGGATGTCGGCGTGCCCGGCGTGCCGTGCGGTCTCCTCGATCATGTGCACGAGCACCCAGCGCATCGACGGCGGGTCGGTCTCCCGCAGCGATCGCGCGCCAGGGCGGTCCAGATTCGGGCAGGCGGCGATGATCGCGTTGCAGCGCTCGACCATGGCGCGGTACTCGGCGAACAGCGTTTCGGCGGTGTCCGCCGGGCTGGGGAACGCCTCGTCGTCCCACAGTTCGACCTCTTCGCCCGCGTACGCCCACACGAACCAGTTGTGCTCGACCGCGATCAGGTGCTTCACGAGCCGCAGCAGGCTCGTGCCGGACGGGACGCCCGCGGTGCGCGCGGCCTCGTCCGCCACGCCGTGCGCCTTCCCGATGATCGCTTCCCGCAGGTAATCGAGGAAGGCCACGAGCGTCGTCTTCTCGTCCGCGTTCAGGCTGGGCGGTCGTAGATCACCCCGAGTCATCGGCTCACTCTAGGCGGGCGGGTAGACGAGGATGCTCTCGCCGCCGTCGGTGGCCGTGCCCAGGTACGCCGAGCCGGCCGCGACGCCGTCCGGGACCTTGGTGCCGTCGGGCAGCGGCGTCGCCGTGCCGGTGCTCAGGGACACGCTGACCGGCGTGTCGTCGCTGCCCGCCGTGCCGTAGGCGGTGTCCCCGCCGACCGCAGTCAGCTCGATCGCACGCCGGTCCGGGGTCTCCGCGAAGCACTGGCCCTGCCCGGTCGACAGGTCGAACGCGACGTAGCCGGCGAGCAGGTGATCGCCGGACACCACCGGTTCGAGACCGGACGGACCGTGGGCGGTGCCGCCGTCGAGGTCGCACTTCACCGAGCCGCGGACCTGTCCGGTCGCGCCGTCGTGCAGTGCCCACAACCACTCCGTGGGGTCCTCGGTCGGCCAGCCGGCGAGGACCGACCGCCCGTCGGGGGAACCGACCACCTCGTCGTTGCGGAAGCCCTCGTTCGAGCTCGCGCCGGTCGGCTTGACGTCGTCGCTGATCCACGCACCCGGCACCCAGAACGACTGGAAGCCCTGCACCAGCGGCCCGCTCGCGGTCGCCGCCACCACGGCCATCCCGTCGGTGCACGACCCGATGGCGTGCGGGCACTCCTTCGGCGGGCGCAGCCCGGCGTCGTCCTCCGGGTAGCTGGTCATGCTGCCGTCCGCGACGCGCACCACGGTCACCGTGTCCCCGTGCTCCAGGAACACCCGGCCGTCGGTCTGCGCCCAGTAGTCGCCGGACGTGACGGGCAGGCTGACCTCCCGCTCCGGCGTGACCGCCGTGCCCGACGAGTCCGTGCCGTACACGTAGAGGCGCGTGCTCCGCGCGGGCTTGTCGACGCCGTTGTCCGCGCCCGTGCCGGTAGTTGCCAGCACCGCGTACTCGCGGCCGCCGTCACTGGTCACGAACACTGTGGAGTCGAGGTCGCCCTCGGGCTCCGGCACCGGCAGGCTGCGCCACCGGACCGCCCCGGTGACGGCGTCGTGCGCGACCACGTGCACCCCGTCCGGACCGCTCGCCCGCACCAGCAACAGGCGGGCTTCCGGCGCGCCGGTCGGGCGCGCGAACTCGACGTCCTGCTCGGCGCTGATCGACCAGCCGCGGGCGGCGTCGAACTCGGCGGGAAGCGGTTCCCGCGGCGCGGACGGCGTGGCGCTGTTGGACGCGGGCGGCGCGGCTGGGTGCCCGCCGTCGGAACCACAGCCGGCGAGCACCACGACCGCGCAAGCCGCCGCCAGAACACCCGTCACCCTGTACGACACGTCACCACTCCCAGTTGATCATCGAACCGGAGCTGTGACGGGGGTGCGGCGCGAACGGTTCCGCCACCGGTCGGCGTTGGAAACGGCAAATCAGTGCAATTGCCAGGGAAGGGCACAAGGACCCTTCAGCGGTTCACTCGGAGGTGTGAAGATGGACGGACCTGTAGGTGCTCGAGTGGGGAAGACCGATGGACAGGACTCCCAGGCCGTCGGGGTGCACCGAGACCAGCCTGCACTGCCGCTGGCCCGCTTCGCCCCGTGACATCACGGCGCTGCGGTACGAGCTCGTGCGCTGGGCGCAGGACCTCGACCTCCCGGGTCACCTCGCGCACGCGATCGGTCTCGCCGGCTACGAGGCGCTGACGAACTCGGTGACCCACGCCTACCCGGAGGGCACGGACGGACCGGTCGAACTGCACGCGAGCCGGGACCACGACCTCATCGCCGTCACCGTCATCGATCGCGGCCGCTGGAAGACACCGCCGCCGGGCCGCTCGATGTCCGATGGCCGCGGGCTCCGGCTCATCCGTGGGCTGGCCGGGCACGTCGAGGTCATGGCGACCGACGAGGGCACCACGGTGTCGATGACCTGGCAGCTGCCGAACCACCTCGGGTTCGCGCGGTCAATCGCGTAGGTGCGCGTACGTCACCGCGGCGACGCCCTGCATGCCGATGAAGAACGGGTGGTAGTTCGCGGCCCACGGCTTGAGGTCCTTGCCGTTGATCCACGCCTGCCCCGGCGGGGCGCACGCGTCGTGGCCCAGTGACGGTCCGAAGGTGTCCACATAGGACGAATCACCGTCGTCGGCGACCGCCTTCGCCAGCGCCGCGTTGAGTTCTTCCTCCACGCTGTTGAGCCACGGGTAGTCACCGTCGGCGAAGGGCAGCACGTCCGGGCAGGTCCCCGACGGCGGCGCGATGCGCGGGTAGCCGATCACCAGCACCTCGGCCTCCGGCACGCGGTCGTGGATCTCGCCCAGCACCGCGGTGACGTTCGCCTGCGTCTGTGGCAGCCGCGCCTTGATCGTGTCGACGCCGTCGACGGTGAAGTGGCGCTCGCAAGGGTTGCCGGTGGGATCGGAGGCGCGCAGGCCCGGGCAGGTGCCGATGATCGTGCCGAAGACGCCGTAGTCGTTGCCCCCGATGCCGAGCGTGACCAGGTCGGTGTCCGGGCGCAGGGCGTCCAGCTGTGGCGGGTTCGGGCCGAGGATCACCTCCTGCGGGGCGACCATGTCGTGGGTGTCCGCGCCGCTGCACGAGACGTCGGTGAACGAGCCGACCCGCAAGGTGATCGCCAGCAGCGACGGGTAGTTCCCGGTCGAGCGGAGGCAGCCGACGGGGTCCAGGCGCTGCAGCGGGATCAGCGGGCCCGCCGTGTAGGAGTCGCCGAGCGCGACGTAGTGCCGGTAGCGGGGTTGGGCGGACGCGGTGAGCGTCGAGGCGAGCAACGTGCAGGCGGCGACCAGGAGGACGAACATGCTGCGGCGCATGGGTAGTTCATAGCTCCGCGCGGGTCAGCCTGCCGCCGCCATTCGGGTGGGCTCGCGTTCCGTCACCTGTCCGGGGTAATGTACAGGTATGGACAGGACTGAACAGGTCGGCTTTTCCAAGCGGCACCGCCTGGTCTCCGATCTCGCCGAGCAGATCCGGTCGGGCCGGCTGGCGCGTGGCGAGCGGCTGCCCGGGGAGCACCAGCTGGCGCAGCGGTACCAGGTGAGCCGGGGCACGGTCCGCAGCGCCCTGTCCGAACTGCAGCGGCGCGAACTGATCGCGACGGAGAGCGGCGTCGGTTCGTTCGTCACCTTCGACGGCGTCGAGCTGGACCAGACCGTCGGCTGGGCCACCGCGCTCGCCCGGTCCGGGTTCGAGATCACCACCGACCTGCTGGCGATCGAGCACGTGCGCGACGACGCACTCGCCGAGCGCTTCGGGGTCGAGTCGTTCGTCTCGATCCGCCGGTTGCGCCGCGACCAGGCCGCCGGTCCGGTGTCGCTGGAGGTCGCGCTCGTCCCGGGCACCGGCGCGCTCGCCGGGCTGCCGGAGCGGGGCCTGGTGCGCGGCTCGCTGACCGCGACGCTCGCCGACGCCGGCCTGCGCGCGGAAGGCGGTGAGCAGTGGATCGGCACCGAGGCGCTGACCCCGGAGACCGCGGCGCTGCTGGAACGTCCGGCAGGCACGCTGTTCCTTCGCGCGGTCCGCACGAGCACCGACGCGTCGGGCGGTCTCGTCGAGCACGTCGTCAGCCTCCTGGACCCGGCGCGGTTCCAGTTCCACCTCACGTTCGGCCGCCGGTGAGCGCGCGGGACCGGGCGCTCGGCGCGTTCGCCGGGCTCGCCCTCGGCGACGCGCTGGGCATGCCGACGCAGTCGATGTCGCGAACCGAGATCACCCGCCGCTACGGACGAATCGACACGCTCGTGGACGCAGTCGCCGACCAGCCGATCGCGCCCGGCATGCCGGCCGGCTCCATCACCGACGACACCGAACAGGCCCTGCTGCTGGCGCGGCTGCTCATCGACGGCGACGGCCGGATCGACCCGCTGGTGTTCGCCCGCGCACTGCTCGACTGGGAAGCCGACATGATCCGGCGCGGCTCGGCCGACCTGCTCGGCCCGTCCACGAAGCGTGCGCTGGACCTGCTCCAGTCGGGCGCGGACCCGGCCGAGGCCGGGCGTGGGGGCAGCACGAACGGCGCCGCCATGCGCATCACGCCGGTGGCGATCGCGACCCCGCCGGAGCTGGACTGCCTGCTCGACGCCGTCACCGAAGCCAGCCTCGTCACGCACAACTCCAGCCTCGGCATCGCCGCGGCCGCGGCCGTCGCGGCAGCCGTGTCCGCGGGAGTGGACGGCGCGTCGCTGCCCGAAGCGCTCGACCACGCCGAAGCGGCGGCCGCCGCCGGTGCCGGCCGCGGCGCCTGGAGCGCGGGCGGCGACATCGCGGCCCGCATCCGCTGGGCCCGCGGCTGGGTGTCCGGAATGGACTCGGCGACCCTCGCCGACGCCGTCTACCAGGTGATCGGCACCTCGGTCGCGGCGCAGGAATCGGTGGTCGCCGCGATCGCGCTGGCGCAAGCGCTGGGCGACCGGCCCGCCGACGCACTGACCCTCGCCGCCGGACTGGGCGGCGACACCGACACCGTCGCCGCGATGTGCGGCGCGATCCTCGGCGCGCAGCACGGCTTCGCCGGACTGCCCGCCGGACCGGTCGGCACCGTCCTCGCGGTCAACCGGCTGGACCTCGGCCCCGTCGTCGACGGGCTGCTGGAAATTCGTGGAAGGAAGTGACATGGCGACTGACACCGCTGTCGAGTCCCGCGCGGGTGCACTGGAGACCCGCGGCATCGAACCGGTCCCCGAGGCCGAACGCACCGGCAGGCCGGGGCAGCTGTTCTGGGTGTGGTTCGCCGCGAACATCTCCATCCTCGGTCTGCCGCTCGGCGCGACGCTGGTCGCGATCCAGGGGCTGACGTTCTGGCAGGCCGCGATCGTCGCGGTGATCGGGTCGGTCGGCTCGTTCGCGATCGTCGGCGCGGTGTCGATCGCCGGGCGGCGCGGGGGAGCGCCCGGCCTGACGTTGTCCCGCGCGGTGTTCGGCGTGCACGGCAACGCCGGGCCGACCGTGGTGTCGCTGCTGTCGCGGCTGGGCTGGGAGACGGTCAACACCACGACCGCCGCGTTCGCCCTGTTGTCCTTGTGCGCCATCGTGTTCGGCACCGCCTCGGACGCTAAGGCCGCGCCGGTGCTGACCATCGTGTGCATCGCGGTGTTCGTCGTCTGCACCGTGGTGGTGTCCGGGCTCGGGCACGCGGTGCTGGTCGCCGTGCAGCGCTGGGCGACGTGGATCTTCGGCGCGCTGAACATCGTCGTCGCGGTGAACCTGGTCGCGACCATCGACTGGAGCGCGGTCGGCGCCGCCGAGCCGGCGTCGGTGGGCGCGATGATCGCCGGGGTCGGGACGATCGCGGCGGGCACCGGCATCGGCTGGGCGAACGCCTCGGCCGACATGTCCCGCTACCAGTCGCCCGCGGTGCGGAACGGGTCGCTCGTGCTGTCCGCCGCCGCGGGCGCGGGGATCCCGCTGGTGCTCCTCATCGGTCTGGGCAGCCTGCTCTCCGCGGGCGACCCCACGCTGGCACAGGCGGACGACCCGGTCGCCGCGATCCGGTCGATGCTGCCCGCGTGGATGGCGGTCCCGTACCTGCTGGCCGCGTTCGGCGGGCTTCTGCTGTCCAACCACCTGTCGGTGTACTCCGCGGGGCTGACCACCCTGACGCTGGGCATCCGGATCAAGCGGGTGTACGCGGTGGTGGTCGACGTGATCGTCACCTTCGCCGGTGCCGCGTACTTCATGCTCGTCGCGGACAACTTCTACGGGCCGTTCATCGCGTTCATCAGCCTGCTCGCGGTGCCGATCACCGCGTGGGTCGGCGTGTTCGGCGTGGACATGCTGCGCCGCAGGCACTACGACCCGGCCGGGCTGATGGACCTGCGCCGCACCAGCGTGTACTGGTACCGGGCCGGGATCGAGCCGCGCGCGCTGCTGGCCTGGGCCGCGGGCATCGTCACCGGGTACCTGTTCACCACCGCGGGCACCGGCGAGGACGTGTGGTTCACCGGGCCGTTCGCGAACACCTGGCCGGGGCAGAACGGGCTGGGCTGGCTGATCACGCTCGTCGTGGCCGGCGGCCTGTACGGGCTGCTCGGCGGCGCGCGGACGGCGTCGAAGTGAGCAGGCTCGTCCACACCGGCCAGGTGATCGTCGACCTGGTGCTGCGGGTGCCGGACCTGCCGCGGCGCGGCGGTGACGTGCTCGCGGACGGGATGGATCTGACTCCCGGTGGCGGGTTCAACGTGATGGCCGCGGCGGCCCGCTCCGGCGCCGAGGTGGTCTACGCCGGCGCGCACGGCGCGGGCCGGTTCGGGGACGCGGTCCGGGCGGCGCTGGCGGCGGAGGGAATCGCGGTGGCGCAGGCTCCGCTGTCCGATGTGGACACCGGGGTGTGCGTGGTGCTGGTCGATGCCGGTGGTGAGCGGACGTTCGTGACCGGGACCGGCGCCGAGGGGTTGCTGGCGCCGGGCCGGCTGGACGACGTGCCGGTGGCGGCGGACGACCTGGTGTACGTCAGCGGGTACTCGCTGGCGCACCCGCCGAACCGCGCGGCGCTGGCGGCGTGGCTGCCGACCGTGCCGGCGCGGGTGCTGCTCGACCCCGGCCCGCTCGCCGCCGACCTGCCGCTGGACCTCGTGCTGCCGCACGTGGACATCCTGAGCTGCAACGCCGCGGAGGCCCGTGCACTGTCCGGAAAGGACTCGCTGACGGAGGCCGCGTCGTCGCTCGGCGGAACGGTCGTCGTCCGCGACGGCCCGGCCGGTTGCCTGCTGTCCGTGGACGGCGACGTGCGGACGATCCCGGGTTTCCCGGTGGAGCCCGTGGACACCAACGGCGCGGGCGACGCGCATTGCGGCGTGCTCGCTGCGGAGCTGTTGGCAGGGGCGGACCTTGTTGTGGCGGCTCGTCGGGCGAACGCAGCCGCCGCGATGGCCGTGCTCCGCCCCGGCCCCGCGACCGCGCCTGGCCGCCAGGAAATCGACGAGTTCCTGGCGGCTCAGCGGTAGGGCTGCGCCACTCAGGCCCGGCCGGCGAGCCCGACGCGCTCGCCGGCCGGGCCGCGCCGGCTCAGCGGTAGGCGCTCTGCGGCGGGGGCCGCGGGTCTTCTCGCGCCCGGCCGAGCGGTGCCGGGCTTGCGGTGGCTGTCGTCGGCGAACGGCGCTCAGCCCGAGTGGCGAGTTCCTCGGCGTCCACCGGGGACCGCGCGCCTTCTCGTGCCGGGCCGGCGGCACGAGAAGGCGCCCGGCCGGCGAGCCCGACGCGCTCGCCGGCCGGGCCGCGCCGGCTCAGCGGTAGGCGCTCTGCCCGGTCAGCAGCTGCCCGAGCACGAGCGTGTGGATCTCCTCCGTGCCCTCGTACGTCAGCACGCTCTCCAGGTTGTTCGCGTGCCGCAGCACCGGGTACTCCAGGCTGATCCCGTTCGCGGCCAGGATCGTGCGAGCCGTGCGGGCGATGTCGATCGCGGTGCGCACGTTGTTCAGCTTGCCGAAGCTGACCAGCTCGGGCGGCAACTCGCCGGCGTCCTTGCGGCGCCCGAGGTGCACCGCGAGCAGCATGCCCTTGTTCAGCTCCAGCGCCATCCCGACGAGCTTCTGCTGCGTCAGCTGGAACCCGCCGATCGGGCGGCCGAACTGCTCACGTGTCGACGCGTAGTCGAGTGCGGCTTCGTAGCAGGTGCGGGCCGCGCCGAGCGCGCCGAACAGGATGCCGAACCGCGCCTCCGACAGGCAGGACAGCGGCCCCTTCAGCCCGGTCACGCCGGGCAGCACCGCGTCGCCGGGCAGGCGCAGGTCGTCGAACGACAGCTCGGCCGTCGCGGACATCCGCAGCGACAGCTTGTGCTTGATCTCCCGCGCGGTGAACCCCGGCGTGTCCGTCGGCACCACGAACCCGCGCACGCCCTCGTCGGTGCGCGCCCACACCACGGCGACGTCGGCGAGGGTGCCGTTGGTGATCCACATCTTGGACCCGTTGAGGATCCAGTCGCCGCCGTCGCGCTTGGCGAACGTGCGCATGTCGCCGGGGTCGGACCCGCGGTCGGGCTCGGTGAGGCCGAAGCAGCCGATCGCCTCGCCGCGCGCCATGGCCGGCAGCCAGCGGTCCTTCTGCTCGTCCGAGCCGTACTTCCAGATCGGGAACATCGCCAGCGAGCCCTGCACGGACACGAAGCTGCGCAGCCCGCTGTCGCCCGCCTCCAGCTCCAGGCACGCCAGGCCGTACGCGGTGGCGCTGGTGCCCGCGCAGCCATACCCGGTGAGGTGCATGCCGAGCAGGCCCATCTCGCCGAGCTGCCCGACCAGGTGCCTCGGGAAGGTCGCGTCCTCGAACCACTGGCCGGCGTGGTCGGCGACCTCCTTGCGGACGAAGGTCCGCACCGTGTCCGCGATCTCGCGCTCCTCCTCGTTCAGCAGGTCGCGGATGCCGAGCAGGTCACGGGGGTCGGGCTTCGTCATGACGGCGTTCTTCCTGTGCGGGCCCGTGCCAGGGCGCGGGCGGGTGGACCGGCTTCGATCACTCCGCCGAGCAGGCAGAGCAGGGCTTCCTGCCGCCGTGGCCCGACGAGCTGGGCGCCGGCCGGGAGACCGGCGCCGGTCAGCCCGGCCGGGACCGTCAGCGCGGGATGCCCGCTGACGGAGGCTAGTGCGGTCAGCCGGTAGTAGGCGTTCTCGAGTGACTCCGCTCGCCCGCCGAGCTCGACCGTGTCGGTGTCGGCGGGCGCGGCGGTGACCGGCAGGGTGGGCATCAACAGGGCGTCGACCTCGGTGAACACCGCGTCCACCTCGCCGGCGATCTCGGCGGCGCGGGCGCGGGCGGCGTCGTAGTCGTCCCGGCTCACCTCGATGCCCGCCTTGAGCTGCCCGATCGCGCGGCCACGCAAGCCGGACGGGTCGTCCGAGTAGGCCTGCCACCACTGCTGGGCGGACTCGTACAGCATCGTCGTGAACCCGGCCGAGCGTGCGTGCCGGGCGCCCAGCGGCAGCTCGACCGGCACGATCTCCACGCCGGCCGCGCGGAGGGTGCCTGCGGCCGACTCGACCACTTCCAGCACCTCGGGGTCGATCTTGCCGCGCCACAGGTGCTCCGGCCAGCCCAGGCGCAGACCCTCGACCGTGTCCGGCGCTGGTTCGCCGTCGCCGGCCAGGATGCGGTGCACGGTGAGGCAGTCCGCCGCGGTCCGCGCGATCGGCCCGACGGTGTCCATCGACGGCACGAGCGGAGTCACCCCGCGCACCGGCACGGTGCCGTGCGTCGGCCGCAGCCCGGCGACCCCGCACAGCGCGGCCGGGATGCGGATCGAGCCCCCGGTGTCGGTGCCCAGCGCGACCGGCACGTCCCCGGTGGCCACGGCGACCGCCGAGCCGCCGCTCGAGCCGCCCGCGTCCCGGTTTGGCGCCCACGGGTTGCGGCAGCCGGGCGTGCGGACCGACCACGCCAGTTCCGGCACCGTGGTGCGAGCGACAGGGACGTAACCGGCGGCACGCAGCCGGGCGACCACTTCGGCGTCCTCGGCCGCGAGGTGGTGCCCCAGCCCGGGCGTGCCGTTGCGCGTCGTCTGGCCCGCCACGTCGAGGAAGTCCTTGACCGCGAAGGGGATTCCGGTTTCCGGTAGGGGAAAGCGCTCGACGTAGGCGCCGAAGTCGGTCGACAGCGCGCACACCTCCTCGTGCACGGGGACTTTCCCGAGAGCTTGCCCGATCAGTGTGACCCCGTCGAGGGCGCGGCGCGCGTAGTCTCGGCCACATGTGCCGAAACATCACGGTGCTCCGCGGGCTGGAGCCGTCGGCGACGGCGGAGGAGATCGAGGCCGCCGCGCGCCAGTACGTGCGCAAGGTGACCGGGGTGCAGACCCTGTCCGACGCCACGCGCGAGCCGTTCGAACGGGCGGTCGCGGAGATCGCCGAGATCACCACGCGGCTGCTCGGCGAGCTGCCCGCGCGCCGCCAGCCACCCACGACGGTCCCCCCGCTGCGGCGGCCCGAGGTGCGCGCGCGCATCGCCGCGCGTCAGGCGCGGTAGAGCAGCAGGTAGCGGAAGAACAGCAGCGGCCGCACGCTCGATCCGGGCAGCAGCCGCGCCGAGTCGCGTCGCACCTGGGTCATCGTCGTGTCCCAGTCGCGCACCGGCGCCTTCGCGACCGGATCCGGGCCGCCGTTGAGGTGCTCGCCCGCCGCCACGACCAGCCGCGCCGCCAGGTTGACCGGCGGCGCGAACAGGCCCCACATCGCCCAGTCCGCGAGCGAGCGCGGCTTGGCCAGCCCGAGCACCGCCAGCACCCCGCCCGGGTTGAGCGCCGCCCGCAGCTTCGTCACCGTCTCGAACGGCACGTGGTGCAGCGAGGCCAGGCACGAGATGAAGTCGTAGCGGCCCAGCTCCGCCGTCGTGACGTCCTCGTTCCGGTACGTGATGCCGGGGCCGAGCGCCCGCGCCGCGGCGATGACCTCCGCGGACGGGTCGATCCCCTCGACCGACAGACCCGCCGCGGCCAGCTTCCGGGTGAACCGTCCCGCGCCGCACCCCACGTCCAGCGCGGTGCGCGCCCCGGCGGGCACGTGCCGCAGCAGCAACCGGTGGTAGGCGTGGTTGTGGTCGAACGGCATGCAGCCCAACCTGCCAGTACCCGCGAAAGTAGACTCGGCCGGGTAGTCAACCCCGGCCGAAGAGGGAGAACGCGTGACATCGGGCGAGGACGAGGAGTACCCGGCGGAGCTGTCCAGCGGGGGCAACTTCGTAGCCGGGCCCCTGCCCGACGACCCGGCCGAGATCGACCCGGTCGACCTGGAGGAGATCGAGCGCCAGGCCCGCCGTGAGCTGCTGCGCGTCGAGGCCGAGCTGAACCAGCGCTGGCCGGAGACGAAGATCGAGCCGTCGCTCGACCGCATCGCCGCGCTGATGACCGTGCTGGGCGACCCGCAGAAGACCTACCCCGTCATCCACGTCGCGGGCACCAACGGCAAAGGCTCGGTCACCCGCATGATCGACGCGCTGCTGTCCCGCCTCGGGCTGCGCGTCGGCCGCTACACCAGCCCGCACCTGCAGCTGGTCACCGAGCGGATCGCCGTCGACGGCGCCCCGATCGCGGCGTCGAAGTACGTCGACATCTACCGCGACATCGCGCCCTACATCGGCATGGTGGACAACGCGGGCGGCCCGAAGATGAGCAAGTTCGAGGTGCTCACCGGCATGGCGTTCGCCGCGTTCGCGGACGCGCCGGTCGACGCCGCGGTGATCGAGACCGGCATGGGCGGCAGGTGGGACGCCACCAACGTCGCCGACGGGCAGGTCGCGGTCATCACGCCGATCGGCCTCGACCACACCGACTACCTGGGCAGCGACCTCGGCGGGATCGCCGGCGAGAAGGCCGGGATCATCAAGGCGGGCAGCGTCGCGATCCTCGCCGAGCAGGAGCCCGACGCGCAGCGCGTGCTGCTGGAGCGAACCGTCGAGGTGGACGCCACGGTCGCGCGCGCGGGCAGCGAGTTCGGTGTGCTGCGGCGCGAGATCGCGGTCGGCGGGCAGATGCTGAGCCTGCAGGGCCTCGGCGGCGTCTACGACGAGATCTTCCTGCCCCTGCACGGCGTGCACCAGGCGAACAACGCGCTGCTGGCGCTGGCCGCGGTCGAGGCGTTCTTCGGCGCGGGCAAGGACAGGCGGCTCGACATCGATGCCGTGCGCGAGGCGTTCGCGGCGGTGGAGATCCCGGGCCGCCTGGAGCCCGTGCGCGCCGCGCCGACGGTGCTGCTGGACGCGGCCCACAACCCGCACGGCGCGCGGGCGCTGGCCACCGCGATCGAGGAGGAGTTCGCGTTCCGCAGGCTGGCCGCGGTCATCGGGGTGCTCGAGGACAAGGACGTGCGCGGCGTGCTGGAGGCGCTCGAGCCGGTGGTCTCCGACGTCGTGGTCACCAAGAACAGCTCGCCCCGCGCGATGCCGCTGGACGAGCTGAACGAACTGGCGCTGGCGGTGTTCGGGGAGGACCGGGTGGTCGCCGAGCCCAGCCTGGACGCGGCGGTGGAGACCGCGGTCGCGCTGGTCGAGGAGAGCGACGGCGGCGAACCGCTGGCCGGTGGCGGTGTGCTGATCACGGGCTCCGTCGTCACGGTCGGGGACGCGCGGACGTTGTTCGGGAAGGAGCCCGCGTGAGCGAGGAGAATACGGTCCGGCCCCCGGCGAAGGACCCGATGAAGTCCTTCCGCGGCGTGATGGCCGGGACGCTGATCTGCGAGGCCATCACGGTCGGACTGGCGCTGCCGGTGATCGCGAACCTCGGCGGCGGCATCGGCACCCTCGCGGGCTGGGGGATCATCGTGATCGCCGTGCTGCACGTGCTGCTGTGCGGCGTGCTGAAGCGGCGCTGGGCGGTGCCGGCGATCCTGGTGCTGCAGGTCGCGCTGGTGGCGTACTTCGTCGACACGGTGGCGATCGGCGTCATCGGCCTGCTGTTCCTCGCGTTCTGGCTGTGGGCGCTGTGGCTGCGCAACGACGTGGCCCGGCGCATGGCCGAGGGCCGTCTGCCCAGCCAGCAGCAGTAGCGGCGATCCGAACAGAGAGCAGTGCTCTTGACAAGGGCACTCGGCCGGGTCATGCTTGTCTTCGTGAGAGCACTGCTCTCGAAATGGACAACCGATCTCGGAGGAGTGTTCCCATGAAGCGCACCGCCTGGGCCGTCGCCGGCGTCTTCCTGCTCGCGTTCGCCGTGTTCGAGGCTGTCAAGCACGGCGGCTGGACCGTCGGCGCCCTGCTGCTCGGCCTGATCGGGCCGGACCTGACGTTCCTGGCCGGGATCGGCGCGCCGCAGGCCGAGCGGGGCGTGCTGCCGCGCCGCGTGGTGCCGTTCTACAACGCCGCCCACCACTGGGCGGGTCCGGTGGTCCTGCTTGTGGTCTTCAGCTTCGTCGCGAGCCCCGCCGTCTTCACGCTCGGACTGGCCTGGCTCGCGCACATCGTCGTGGACCGCGCCTTCGGTTACGGTCTGCGCACGGCCGACGGCAGGCAGCGCGCCACCGCGTGAGTTCACCGTCCGGACAGCCGGAGTTGGCCCGTCGGCCCCCGAGCCCGCATAGAACTCCGGCATGACCGAACAGACCCGCCGCTCCGCCCTCAGAACCGGCCTCGTCGGCGCCGGTGTCCTCGCCGCAGGCGTCCTCGGCAGCCCCTTCGCGAACGCCGCCCTCGTCCGCAAGGACCGCCCCGTCCTGACGCACGGCATCCAGTCCGGCGACGTGACCCCGAACTCGGCACTGGTCTGGACCCGTGCCGACCGGCCGTCCCGCATGATCGTCGAGGTCTCCCGCGACCCGTCGTTCCGGCACGCGCGGACCGTCCGCGGCCCGCTGCTGACCCCGGACACCGGCGGCACCGGCAAGCTGCGGATCTCCGCGCTCGCGCCGGGCACCGAACTGCACTACCGGGTCACCGCGGAATCGCTCGACGGACGGGCCACCAGCGAACCGCTGACCGGCACCTTCAAGACGGCGCCGGTCGGCCGCAGCGACGTGCGCCTGACCTGGTCCGGCGACGTGGCGGGCCAGGGCTGGGGCATCAACCCGGACATCGGCGGCATGACCGCCTACGCCGCGATGCTCGCCCGCAAGCCGGACCTGTTCCTGCACAGCGGCGACACGGTCTACGCCGACGGCCCGCTCACCGAGACGGTCACGCTGCCCGACGGCCGCGTCTGGCGCAACATCGTGACCCCGGAGAAGACGAAGGTCGCCGAGACGCTCGACGAGTACCGCGGCCAGTTCGCCTACAACATGCTCGACGCGAACGTGCGCGCGTTCACCGCCGCCGTGCCCAGCTACGTCCAGTGGGACGACCACGAGGTGACCAACAACTGGTACCCCGGCGAGATCCTGGACCTGCCGCAGTACACCGAAAAGCGCGTCGACGTCCTGGCCGCGCGGGCGTTCCAGGCGTTCCACGAGTGGCAGCCGATCGACCCTCGCCGGGCGGTCGACGGCCGTGTGTACCGCAGCTTCACCTACGGCTCGCGGCTGGAGGTGTTCGTGCTGGACATGCGGACCTACAAGGACGCCAACACCGCGGACCCCACCAAGCCCGGGCAGATCCTCGGCGAGAAGCAGGCGAAGTGGCTCGTCGACGGGCTGTCCCGCAGCCGCGCGACGTGGAAGATCGTCCAGGCCGACCTGCCCATCGGGCTCGCCGTGCCGGACGGCTCCACCGGCATCGAGGGCGTGGCCAACAACCTCCCCGGCGCGCCCGCCGGCCGCGAGAGCGAAATCGCGTGGGTGCTCCGGGAACTGGCGAAGCGAAAGGTGCGCAACACCGTGTGGCTGACCGCGGACGTGCACTACACCGCGGCACACCACTATTCGCCGGACCGCGCCGCGGTCCAGGATTTCGACCCGTTCTGGGAATTCGTTTCCGGCCCGCTGCACGCCGGCGCGTTCGGCCCGAACACGCTCGACCCGACCTTCGGCCCGCAGGCCGTTTTCGTGCACGCCCCGCCCGCCGCGAACACTTCGCCGATGGCCGGTTTCCAGCACTTCGGCGAAATCAACATCGACGGCCGCTCGGGTGAGCTGCGAGTCGATCTCCGCGACGGCACGGGCGCCTCGCTTTGGTCGACCACCCTGGAACCGCAGCGCTGACCAGGCCAGTAGGCTTCGGGCAATCCGTGCACGTGATTAAGGAGAAACACAGTCGTGAGTGAACGCACGCTGGTTCTGGTCAAGCCCGACGGCGTACAGCGCGGCCTCGTCGGCGAGGTCATCTCGCGCATCGAGCGCAAGGGGCTGAAGCTGGCCGCGCTGGAGCTGCGCACCGTCGAGCGTTCGGTCGCCGAGGAGCACTACGCCGAGCACAAGGACAAGCCGTTCTTCGGCGACCTGCTGGAGTTCATCACCTCCGGCCCGGTCGTCGCGATCGCGGTGGAGGGCGTGCGGGCCATCGCGGCCTTCCGCCAGCTGGCCGGCGGCACCGACCCGGTGGAGAAGGCCACCCCGGGCACGCTGCGCGGGGACTACGGCCTGGAGACCCAGTTCAACCTGGTGCACGGCTCGGACTCGCCCGAGTCGGCCGAGCGCGAGCTGAAGCTCTGGTTCCCGGACCTCTGAGCAACCGCGGGGGCTTCCGGTGGGATTGATCCTTACCGGGAGCCCCTCGCGGGAATTACCATCTGGGGCATGACCGCCAACGAAGGCGATGTCCCGAAGTCGGTGCTGGCGCGCGGCCTGGTGTTGCTGGACGCGTTCGAACCCGCCGACGTCGAACTCTCCCTGGCCGAACTGTCCGCCCGCACGGGCCTGCCGAAGGCCACCGCCCACCGGATGATCGCCGAACTCGTCCGCTGGGGCGGGCTGGAACGTCACGGCGCCTCCTACCGGCTCGGGATGAAGCTCTTCGAACTCGGCCAGCGCGTGCCGCGGCGGCGTGAACTGCGCGAAGCGGCGTTGCCGTACCTGCAGGACCTGTACGAGGCCACGCACGAGAACATCCACCTCGCGGTGCCCGACGGCGGTCACACGTTGTTCCTGGAGAAGGTCACCGGTCACCGCTCGACCCCCATCCGCTCGCGCGTCGGCGGCCGGATGCCGGTGCACTGCACCGCGACCGGCAAGGTCTTCCTCGCGCTCGGGCCGCCGGAGTACTTCCGGCGCGTGACCGAGGCCGGGCTGGCCCGCAAGACGCCGCGCACGATCGTCGCTCCCGGGTTGCTGCGCCGCGATCTCGACCGGGCCGTGGAGCGCGGGTACGGGGTCAACCACGAGGAGGCCGAGGTCGGGGTCGCCGCGGTGGCCGCGCCGGTGTACGACCGGCGTCGCAGGCTGATCGCGGCCGTGTCGATCACCGGCAGCGCCGAGCGCCTCGACGTGGAACGGCTGGCGCCCGCGGTGCGGACCGCGGCGTCCGCGCTGACGCGGGAGCTGGCCGCGCCGTAAAACGATCGAAACTGTCGGTGCCCGGTCGTACTGTGCTGGGTGTGGACGAACCGAGCATGGTGCAGGCCAAGGCGCTGGTGAAGCGCTTCGGCGACTTCGAAGCGGTGCGGGGGATCGACGTCGAGGTCCGGCGCGGGGAGGCGTTCGGCTTCCTCGGGCCCAACGGCGCCGGGAAGTCGTCGACGATGCGGATGATCGCGTCGGTGTCGCCGCGGTCCGACGGGGACCTGAAGGTCCTCGGCATGGACCCGAACGTCGAGGGCCCCCGCATCCGCGCCCGGCTCGGTGTCGTGCCGCAGCAGGACAACCTCGACAACGAGCTGACGGTGCGGCAGAACCTGCACGTGTACGGCCGCTACTTCGGACTGTCCAGGGCGCACGTGCGCCGCAAGGCGGTCGAGCTGATGGAGTTCGCGCAGCTGTCCGACCGGGCCGAGGACGAGGTGGAGCCGTTGTCCGGCGGCATGAAACGGCGGCTGACCATCGCCCGTGCCCTGGTCAACGATCCCGAGCTGCTGCTGCTCGACGAGCCGACCACCGGGCTGGACCCGCAGGCGCGGCACCTGTTGTGGGACAGGCTGTTCCGGCTCAAGGCGCAGGGCGTCACGCTGATCATCACGACCCACTACATGGACGAAGCCGAGCAGCTGTGCGACCGGCTCGTGGTCATGGACGGCGGGCGGATCGTGGCCGAGGGCTCGCCAGCCGAGCTGATCCTGCGGTACTCCACCCGCGAGGTGGTGGAGCTGCGGTTCGCGCCGGGGGAGGAGGCGCCCGCGGACCGGGTGGCCGACCTGGCCGACCGGGTCGAGGTGCTGCCCGACCGCCTGCTGCTCTACACCGCGGCCGGCGAGTCGGCGCTGGAGCAGGTGCACCAGCGCGGGGTGCGGCCGCTGTCGTCGCTGGTGCGGCGGAGCACGCTGGAGGACGTGTTCCTGCGCCTGACCGGTCGGACGCTGGTGGACTGATGAGCGTTTCGTCGACGGGCCGGGTCGTCCCGGCGTGGCAGGGCGCGTGGTTGCGCGTCGAGGGGTACTGGGCGTGGTACCGCCGGTACTGGAAGTCCAATGTGTACTCGACCGGCCTGCAGCCGCTGTTGTTCCTGCTGGCGATGGGGCTCGGCTTCGGCTCGCAGGTGCAGGCCGGGCCGGCCACCGGCGGACTGTCCTATGTGCACTACATCGCGCCCGCGCTGCTGGTGTCGGCGGCGATGCAGAACGCGGTGGGGGAGTCGACGTACCCGGTGCTGTCCGGGTTCAAGTGGCAGAAGGACTACCTGGCCGTCACGGCGACGCCGGTCACGCCGGGGCAGGTGCTCGGCGGGCACCTGATCTGGGTGACGTTGCGGCTGTTGCTGTCCGGCGCGGTGTACGCCCTGATCGCGGTGCCGTTCGGGGCGTGGCTGAACGCCGGGGCGGTGCTGGTCGTGCTGGTCGGCGCCGTGACCGGCCTGGCGTGCGCCGCGCCGGTGACGGCCCTCGCCGCGACGACGTACGACGAGGGCGTCCGGTTCAACGCCGTGTTCCGGTTCGTGGTGATGCCGATGACGTTGTTCGCAGGGACGTTCTTCCCGATCGAGCAGATCCCGGTGGCGCTGCGCTGGCTCGCCTGGATCTCCCCGCTGTGGCACGGCAACGAACTCGCGCGGGGCGTCACCCTCGGCGGCCTGGAGCTGCTGCCCGCGCTCGGCCACCTGGCGTTCCTGGCGGCCCTGTTCACCGTGGGGGCGCTGCTGGCGCGCCACTACTTCTACCGCCGTCTGGTGGTGTGACCATGCCCGCCTGCTCCCTGCGGACCACCCGACTCCGGCCGACCACGCGAGGGCCCCGATGACCACACTCAGCGAAACCCCGCGCCGCGGCGTCCTTCTCCGCGTTCTGCCGCCCGGCCTGTACGCCGGCCGCGCCAGCAAGCTCGTCGAGCGCTCGATCCTGGCCTACTCACGCATGTGGCTGGTCTTCGCGTCCGGCGTGCTGGAGCCGCTGTTCTACCTCGTCGCGTTCCAGATCGGCTTCGGCAGGCTCGTCGGTGACGCCATCGGACCGGACGGGCAGCCGATGAGCTACGTCGCGTTCGTCGCGCCCGCCCTGCTCGCCTCGTCCGCCATGAACGGCGCCGTCTTCGACAGCACGTTCAACGTGTTCTTCAAGTTCCGTTACGCCAAGACCTACGACGCGATGCTGGCCACCCCGATCGGCCCGCTGGACATCGCGATCGGCGAGATTTCGTGGGCCGTCCTGCGCGGCGGGCTCTACTCGGTCGCGTTCTTCGCCGTGATGGCCGCGATGGGCCTGGTCACCTCGCCGTGGGCGCTGCTGCTGATCCCGGTCGCGCTGCTGATCGCGCTGGCCTTCGCCGCGATCGGCATGGCCTGCGCGACCTTCCTCCGCTCGACGTCCCAGTTCGACTACATCCAGCTGGCCGTCGTCCCGATGTTCCTGTTCTCCACGACGTTCTACCCGCTGTCGGTCTACCCGGGGCCGCTGCAGGTGCTGGTGCAGTGCTCACCGCTCTACCACGGGATCCAGCTGATGCGCGAGTTCGCCGTCGGCGCCCTGCACCCGGGCATGATCGGCCACGTCGCGTACCTGGTGGCGCTGGCGGTGCTCGGCATCTGGGGCGCGGCCCGCCGCCTCAGCGGGCTGCTCCTGCGCTGACCCGTGCTCTGTGAGGGGTAGCCCGCCGGGCACGGCACCCGGCCGCGCCTGTTGCCACCGCCTCGGGTCGCCCCGCGCGCCGGCATGGTCGGTCACGTCGCCTACTTGGTGGCGCTGGCGGTGCTGGGCATCTGGGGCGCGGCCTACCGCGTCAGCGGGCTGCTTCCGCGCTGACCCGCGCCGGGTGAGGTGGTGGCCCGCCGGCGCGGCACCCGGCCGCGCCCGTTGCCACCGCCTCGGGGCACCCTGCACCCCCGCATGGTCGGTCACATCGCCTCATAGGGGCGCGGTGCCCGTCGGGCGCGGCCCGCCGCCTCAGCGGCCTGCTCCTGCGCTGACCCGCGCCGGGTGAGGTGGTGGCCCGCCGGGCGCCGGCCGCGCCCGTTGCCACCGCCTCGGGTCGCCCGGCATGGTGGGCCACATCGCCTCATGCGTGGCCGGGTCCTGGCCGTTCGGGGCGCGCGGGGCGCCGACCGCGCCAGCTCGTGCCCGCTGTCTCGCGGAGGCGCGGGGTCACCTTTGCACCCGGGCAGGGAGGCCACATCGTCTATCCGATGGCGCCGTCCGGGCATCTGGAGCACGGCCCACCGCCACAGCGGGCTGCTCCCGCGCCCGCAGTCGCGTGGAAGCGCCGGACCACCTCGCACCCCGGCATGCCCAACCACATCCACTCACAGTGGCGCCGTCCTGGCCACCCGGAGCGCGGCCCACCGTCAGCCGGCGCCGACGCGCACCAGCCCGTGCCCGTAGAAGCCGTTGTAGCCGGTGTACCCGGCGCAGAACGCGTCCTGCCGCCCGTCGCCGGTGAGGTCGTAGTCGGCGGGGCAGGGCACCGGCCGCGCGCGTTCCTCCAGCGCGCGCCGCAGCTGCCGGGCCGTCGAACCGGGTCGCTCGGCCGCGAGCACCGCCGCCGCGCCGGCCACGTGCGGCGCCGCCATCGAGGTGCCGCACAGTTCGCCGTACCCGCCGGGCGTGGTGGACAGCACGCACGTGCCGCGGTCGCCGCCCGGCGCGGTCAGGTCCACCACGCCGAGCCCGTACGAGCTGTACCCGGCTTTCACCTCGTCCGGCCCGACCGCCGACACCGCCACCACGTCCCGCAGCGCGGCGGGCAGCGCGTCGCACCCGCCTGCCCGGAACGCCGGGGTCAGGTCGACGGCGTCGTTCGTCGCCGCGGCCACGTTCACCGTGCCGCGCGAAGCCGAGTAGGTCAGCGCCCGGCCGACCGCCTCGCGCACGACCTCGCGCTCCGGAGACCAGGCGCACGACGAGGCCCACGTGTTGATCGCGAAGCTGCTGTTGGTGACCGACATCCCGCGCTCGGCCGCCCACATCAGCCCGCACACCACGGCCTCCGGGGTGACCAGACCGCGGTCGTCGATGACCTTGACCGACGCCACCCGCGTGCCCGGCGCGACCCCGGTGGTGCCGCGGCCGTCGTCGGCCGCCGCGATGATCCCGGCGACGTGCGTGCCGTGCGCCGACGTCGTCGCCCGCCACGCGCGCTCAGCCGGGTCCGGCACACCGCTCAGGCAGCCGGCCGAGTCGCCCCGGTCGAGGGCGTCCGCGAGGTCGGGGTGGTCCGGGTCGATGCCCGAGTCCAGGACGCCGACCACGACGTCCGGGCTGCCCGTGCCGGGCCCGCCCACCGCGGCGAGGTTCCACTGCTCACCGGCGCGGTCCGCGGACGGCACCTCCGACGGCGTGGTCGCCCGCAGGCTGGGCCGCGCCGACCGCTGCCCCGCCCGCCGCTCGTTCTGCGCGCTGTACGTGCGGCCGGGGCCCATCCGCGGCGCGAAGTCCGGATCGCCGGAGGTGGCGACGCCCACACCGATCTGCGGGTGGTACCCGGTCAGCTGCCCGCACGCGGCTCCCACCTGGTCGCGGGCCGCCGGTTCGGGCGTGTCGCGGTCGAAGACGACCAGGTACCGCACGTCGCGCCCGCTGTCCGAGCACGCCTGCTCCGGCTCCGCCGCCGCGACGTGGGCCGGCGCCACCACCAGGACGGCGCACGCCACCGCCACCAGTGATCGTCCGAAGCCGGGCAACGGGGACCTCCAACAGGGCGAACAGCGGCCGGGGGGCCGTCGGCGTCCTGCCGCACGCTAAGCCACCCCCGCGGCGGCGACAAGCGCACGCGGCAAGTTCGCCCGGCCGTGGTCACGTGCCTGTTGGCACCGAGTACGCCGCACCGGACGCACCGTGTGGGATACTCGGCTTGGCTGCTTCCGCCGACACGTCCGCGACCTGCGGTCCGTCCGGGGGTTGCGGTCCGGAGACAGGCCGGAAGAGCGCCAGGTCGTCGCCGCCAGGAACCACCTGGGTGGCTCGACGAGCGGCAGGCGGGCGGGAACCGCCGGCTCGGACGGCCCGTCACCGAGCGGACCTGCCATCGGCGGGTGCCGGACCCCGGCACCGTCGGGGCGAGACGAGGCACAGGATTCCCGCCGGCGGTGACCACCCCGGCGGAACAGACAGGAAGGGCCCCTGTGCGGCCGCGTCCGCCAGCCCAAGCGGCTGGGACGCGCCCGGGGGCGGAGGAGATGTATGTCGAACGCGGACACACCCGCCGAGAACACCGGCGGGAACACCGCCCTACCCGCAACCGGCCCGCTGGGCGAGTTGCCGCCCCGCGTCCGGGTGCACGCCCTGGCGAAGCTGCTCGGCTCCAACAGCCGGGTCGTGCTGGCGAAGCTCACCGAACTGGGTGAGACGGCGCGCAGCGCCCAGTCGAGCGTGCCGCGGGAGGTCGCGGTGAAGGTCGCCGAGGCGCTCGCCCCGGCCGACGAGCAGGCCGTCGAGGAGGCCGCCGCTCCCGAGGCGGTCGCCCCGGCCGAGGACGCGGCGTCCGCGCCGGACGCCGTCCCGGAGAGCACGCCCGAGCCGGTCGTCGAGACACCGGCCGCCCAGACCACCCCCGAGCCCGCCATCCAGGCGACGCCGGAGCCCGAGACCGCGCCGGCGGCCGCGGCGCCCGAACCCGTGGCCGAGCCCGAGCCCGAGCCGGTGCGGCAGCCGCAGCGCCCGCCGCACATGCCGGTCTTCGCGGCCCCGTCGCCGGTGTTCCTGCCGCCGGAGGCCGGTGCCGTCGAGGAGGAGCCCGCCCCCAAGGCGGAGCAGGCCGCCGAGGTCAAGCCGGTGGACGAGGACTCCGACGAGGGTGAGGACGGCGCAGGCCGCCGTCGCCGCCGCCGGGGCCGTCGCGGCCGTGGCCGGGGCAAGGGCGGCGACGAGAACGCCACCGAGACCACCGAGGCCGACGAGACCGCGCCTGCCGAGGAGACCGCCAAGGCCGAGGACGAGGACACCGCCGATGAGGGCGAGCCGTCCGAGGACACCGACGAGACCGAGGGCTCGAGCCGTCGTCGCCGTCGCCGTCGCCGCCGCAAGGGCTCGGACGGCGACAGCGCCGACGCCACCACCGACGACCCGCCGAACACCGTCGTCCACGTCCGCGAGGCGAAGGCCGAGGAGAAGAGCGGCAGCAGCTCGGACGGGGTGCGCAGCGTCCGCGGCTCCACGCGGCTGGAGGCCAAGCGCCAGCGCCGCCGGGACGGCCGCGAGGCGGGCCGCCGCCGCGCGCCGATCCTGTCCGAGGCCGAGTTCCTGGCCCGGCGCGAGTCGGTCGAGCGCACGATGGTGGTCGCCGAGCGCGGCGAGCACACCCAGATCGGCGTGCTCGAGGACGGTGTCCTGGTCGAGCACTTCGTGACCTCGCAGGGCAGCGGCTCGATCGTCGGCAACGTCTACCTGGGCCGCGTGCAGAACGTGCTGCCCTCGATGGAGGCCGCGTTCGTCGACATCGGCCGCGGCCGCAACGCCGTGCTCTACGCCGGCGAGGTCGACTGGGACGCCGCCGGCCTGGAGGGCAAGTCCCGCAAGATCGAGCAGGCCCTGTCCACCGGCGACAACGTGCTGGTGCAGGTCACCAAGGACCCGGTCGGGCACAAGGGCGCCCGGCTGACCACCCAGATCTCGCTGCCGGGTCGCTTCCTGGTCTACATGCCCTCGGGCGGCGCCACCGGCATCTCGCGCAAGCTGCCGGAGAACGAGCGGCGGCGGCTGAAGGACATCCTCAAGCGGATCGTCCCCGAGGACGCCGGTGTGATCATCCGCACGGCGTCGGAGGGCATCAGCGAGGAGGAGCTGGAGCGCGACGTCCGGCGGCTGAAGGCGCAGTGGGAGGTCGTCAAGGAGAAGGCCGACGCGGCCACCTCCGGCAAGAAGTCCTCCGCCCCGGTGATGCTCTACGAGGAGCCGGACCTGCTGGTCAAGGTGGTCCGCGACCTGTTCACCGAGGACTTCGTCTCGCTCGAGGTCCAGGGCGACACGGCGTGGGAGACCATCCGCGCCTACGTCGAGCACGTCGCGCCGGACCTGACTCCCAGGCTCAAGCGCTACGTCGGCACCGGTGACGTGCTGGCCGAGCACCGCATCGACGAGCAGCTCACCAAGGCGCTGGACCGCAAGGTGTGGCTGCCCTCCGGCGGTTACCTGGTCATCGACCGCACCGAGGCGATGACGGTGATCGACGTCAACACCGGCAAGTTCACCGGTTCGGGCGGCAACCTCGAGGAGACGGTCACCCGCAACAACCTGGAGTCGGCCGAGGAGATCGTGCGCCAGCTGCGGCTGCGCGACATCGGCGGCATCATCGTGATCGACTTCATCGACATGGTGCTGGAGTCCAACCGCGAGCTGGTGCTCAAGCGGCTGACCGAGTGCCTCGGCCGGGACCGCACGCGTCACCAGGTCGCCGAGGTCACCTCGCTGGGCCTGGTGCAGATGACCCGCAAGAAGATCGGCACCGGCCTGCTCGAGGCGTTCTCCACGACGTGCGAGCACTGCAAGGGCCGCGGGGTCATCGTCTCGACCGAGCCGGTGAAGTCGGGCAACGGTGGCAACGGCGGCGGGCACCAGCACGGCGGTGGCGGCGGCGGTTCGCGCCGGTCGCGCGGCCGGGCCAAGGTCGAGGAGCCGCAGGCGGAGAAGACACCCGAGCCGTCGCCGGTGCAGCGGGAGAGCACGATCTCGGCCGTCGAGGCCATGGCCAAGGCCGCGAAGATCGCCTCGACGAAGACCGAGGGCGGCGAGAAGGCGGAGAACGGCGCGGCCCCGGCCGAGGCGACCCCCGCCGAGGCGCACACCGGCGCGGAGAAGGCCGGTGCGGAGAAGGCCGGCAGTGACCGCCCCGAGCGGCGGTCCCGCTCCCGTGGGAAGGCCCGCGCCGAGGCGGCCCAGCCCGAAGCCCAGACCCAGCCGAACGCGACGGTCCAGCCCGAGGCGGCGCCCCAGCCCCCGGCTCCGGCCGAGGCGCAGGCCGAGCCCAGCGCGACCGACCAGGCTGACGCAGCAGCCCAGCCCAGCGCGGCTGACGAGTCGGGTGCTGCCCAGTCGGGTGCGACCCAGACCGCTGCCACGGCTCAGACCGCTGCCACGGCTCAGTCCGGTGCCGTGGGGCAGCCCGTGGCGCAGGCCGAGCCCTCCGAGCCGGCCGGCTCGGAGGCGCAGCCTCCGGCCACGGCTTCGGCCGCACCGGAAGGTGCGGCCCAGTCCGGGACGGACCGGTCCGCGACTGGCTCCGAGAACGCGGCCCAGCCCACGTCGGCCCAGCCCACGTCGGCCCAGCCCACGTCGGCCCAGCCCACGTCGGCCCAGCCCACGTCGCCCCGGCCTGGGTCGGCCGGGTCCGCGTCGGTGCAGACTGCCTCGGCCCAGACCCAGCCTGTGTCGGCCCAGCCTGAATCTGCTCAGCAGGCGTCGCCCGAGCCCACCTCGGCGCAGCCTCAGGCCGGTGAGCCCGCCGCGGAGCAGGCGAAGCCCTCCCGCGCCCGGACCCGCCGCGTCGCCCGCAGGCCCGCGGCGCCCCCGGAGCCCGTCCAGGCCGCCGGCGAGCCGCAGGCCCCCACCGTCCCGGCCGGCCCCGTGGCCGGCGGACCGGCGCCCACCCTGGAAACCTCCAGCCCGGAAGCCACCGGGCAGGAGGAGGCGTCGCCCGAGGTCAGCGTGCCCACCCCGGCCACCAGGACGGCCCGCCGGCGCCCGCGCCGCGCGGCCTCCCGCCCGGCCGGGCCCCCGGTGCACGCGTCGGACCAGAGCTGATCCACCTACGTGAGCCCCGGTGTCAACCGGCACCGGGGCGTCACGTAACCTGTAAGACGGCCCGTCCCCGGACGGGCTATGGCGCGATCACCGGACCGCACACAGCGGGACGTGGCGCAAGCCCTCACCCATTGTCGAGTTAGCAGGAGACTTCCGTGTCGGCGTACGCGATCGTCAAGACCGGCGGCAAGCAGTACAAGGTGGCCGTCGGCGACGTCGTCGAGGTCGAGAAGCTCGAGGGCAAGCCGGGCACCGAGCACTCTTTCCCCGCCGTGCTGTACGTCGACGGCAGCGATGTCACGGCGGATGCCGAAGCACTCGCGAAGATCTCGGTCACCGGCAAGGTCGTCGAGCAGACCAAGGGTCCCAAGATCCGCATCCACAAGTTCAAGAACAAGACCGGCTACCACAAGCGGCAGGGTCACCGTCAGAAGCTGACCCGTGTCGAGGTCACCGGAATCACGAAGTAAGGAGCTGCAGGAGCCATGGCACACAAGAAGGGTGCGTCCAGCTCCCGCAACGGGCGCGACTCCAACCCCCAGTACCTCGGCGTCAAGCGCTACGGCGGTCAGCTCGTGAACGCCGGTGAGATCCTGGTCCGCCAGCGCGGCACCAAGTTCCACCCCGGCCTGAACGTCGGCCGTGGCGGCGATGACACGCTGTTCGCCCTCGCGGCGGGCACCGTCGAGTTCGGCGCGAAGCGTGGCCGCAAGACGGTCAACATCGTCCCGGCCGAGGCCTGAGGGTCCGGCTAGACAACCCAGCACCTTCAGCGAGGGGCGGGCCCGGAACAGATCCGGTCCCGCCCCTTGTTGCTGGAGATGGCTGATATCCCTCCGAAGAAACGAGAAGAGGCTTCACGATGGCGTCCCGGTTCGTTGACCGCGCGGTGATCCACGTCGCCGCGGGCGACGGCGGGCACGGCTGTGCCTCGATCCACCGCGAGAAGTTCAAGCCGCTCGGCGGTCCCGACGGGGGCAACGGCGGCAACGGCGGCGACGTGCGACTCGTCGTCGACCCGAACGTGCACACGCTGCTCGACTTCCACTTCCACCCCCACGCCAAGGCCACCAACGGCCGCCAGGGCCAGGGCAGCCACCGCGCGGGCGCGGCAGGCGAGACCCTGGAGCTCAAGGTGCCCGACGGCACCGTCGTGATGTCCGAGGACGGCGAGGTCCTGGCGGACCTGGTCGGTCCGGGCACGACGTTCGTCGCCGCGCAGGGCGGGCGCGGCGGCCTCGGCAACGCGGCGCTGGCGTCCAAGGCCCGCAAGGCGCCCGGGTTCGCCCTGCTCGGCGAGCCCGGTGAGGAACGCAGCCTCGTTCTGGAGCTGCGTTCGGTCGCCGACGCCGGCCTGCTCGGCTTCCCGTCGGCCGGCAAGTCGTCGCTGATCTCGGTGCTGTCCGCGGCCAAGCCGAAGATCGCCGACTACCCGTTCACGACGCTGGTGCCGAACCTCGGCGTGGTGAACGCGGGCGACACCGTGTTCACGATGGCCGACGTGCCCGGCCTGATCCCCGGCGCGAGCGAGGGCAAGGGCCTCGGCCTGGACTTCCTGCGCCACATCGAGCGCTGCGCGGTGCTGGTGCACGTCGTCGACTGCGCCACCTACGACCCGGGCCGTGACCCGGTGTCCGACGTGGACGCCCTCGAGGCCGAGCTGGCCCGCTACACCCCGGCGCTGGGCGGCGAGCTGGACTCCCGCCCGCGGGTCGTGGTGCTCAACAAGATCGACGTGCCGGACGCGGCCGAGCTGGCCGAGATGGTGCGTGGCGAGTTCGAGGCGCGTGGCCTGCCGGTGTTCGAGGTTTCCACGGTGACCCGCCAGGGCCTGCGTGAGCTGACCTTCGCGCTCGCCAAGGAGGTCGAGAAGTACCGGGCGGCGCAGCCGGAGGCGGAGCCGACGCGGATAGTGCTGCGGCCGGTGGCGGTCGACGACTCGGGCTTCACCATCGAGGAGGACCCGGAGGAGCCGGGCGGCTTCATCGTGCGGGGCGCGCGTCCCGAGCGGTGGATCCGGCAGACCGACTTCGGCAACGACGAGGCCGTGGGTTACCTCGCGGACCGGCTCAACCGGCTGGGTGTCGAGGACGCGCTGGCCAAGCGCGGCGCCGAGCCGGGCTGCCCGGTGACGATCGGCAACATCACCTTCGAGTGGGAGCCCTCCACGCCGGGCGTGGCGGCGCACATGACGGGCCGGGGCACCGACGTGCGGCTGGAGCAGAACAACCGCGTGTCGGCCGCCGAGCGGAAGGAAGCCCGGCGCATCCGCCGTGACGGGCCGGACCAGCCCGAGGACGAGGACTCGACAGCACGATGAGCGTGGCCCGCAAAGCCGTCGCGGCGGCGGAACGGCTGGTCGTCAAGGTCGGCTCGTCGGCGCTGACCACCGCTGGTGACGGGCTCGACGTGACGCGGCTGAACGCGCTGGTCGACGCCATCGCGGCGCGGATCGCGCAGGGCAGCCAGATCGTGCTGGTGTCCTCGGGTGCGATCGGCGCCGGGCTGGCGCCGCTCGCGCTCGGCAAGCGGCCGCGGGACCTCGCGACCCAGCAGGCCGCGGCGAGTGTCGGCCAGTTGCAGCTCGCGCACGCCTACGCCGAGTCGTTCGGCCGGTACGCGCTGACGGTGGGCCAGGTGCTGCTCACGTCCGACGACGTGGTGCGCCGCGCGCACTACCGCAACGCGCAGCGGACGTTCTCGCGCCTGCTGGCGCTGGGCGCGGTGCCGGTGGTGAACGAGAACGACACGGTGGCCACCGAGGAGATCAAGTTCGGCGACAACGACCGCTTGGCGGCGCTGGTGGCGCACCTGATCGGCGCGGACGCCCTAGTGCTGTTGTCCGATGTGGACGGTCTGTACGACGGGGATCCGCGATCGGGTTCGACGCGGCGCATCGCCGAGGTGACCGGCCCGGCGGATCTGGAGGGCATCGCCGTCGGCATGTCCAGTTCGGGGCTCGGTACGGGCGGGATGGTGTCCAAGCTGGCCGCGGCGCGCACGGCCGCGTCGGCGGGGATCCCGGTGCTGCTGGCCGCGGCGTCGGATGCTTCGCGCGCGTTGTCCACGGCCGAGGTCGGGACCGCTTTCCGGGCGGCCGACTGCCGGCTGTCCGCGCGCCGGTTCTGGCTCGGGTACGCGGCCGGCACGCGGGGGCGCCTGCACCTCGACGACGGTGCGGTGGCCGCGGTCGTGCGGCGCCGCCGGTCGTTGCTGGCCGCGGGGATCACCGGTGTGGACGGTGATTTCGAGGCGGGTGACGTGGTGGAGCTGGTCGACCCGGCGCAGCGTGTGGTGGCCCGTGGTGTGGTGGCGTTCGACGCGGGGGAGTTGCCCGAGCTGATCGGCCGGTCCAGCCACGAGCTGCCGGAGGAGCAGCGCCGGGAGGTCGTGCACGCCGACGATCTGGTGCCGTTCCGCCGTTAACGCAGTTCCGTGCCCTTCGTTTCGGGGAGGGTGAGCAGCACGAGGAACGCGATCACCGCGCCGGCCGCGACGTACCAGAAGAACAGGATCGACGCCCCGGCGGCGGAGAGCGCGCTGATGACCAGCGGCGCGGTGCCGCCGAACACGGCGACGGTGAGGTTGTACCAGGCGCCGATGCCGAGGCCGCGAAGTTCGGTGGGGAACAGTTCGCTCATGATCGCGGGCGCGAGGCTGGACAGGGCGGCGTAGAGCCCGAGGCCGACGCAGAAGACGACGAGCAGGTTGCCGAGGCCGGGTTTGACCAGTGTGGACAGCGGCACGATGAGGATCGCGGTGGCGGCGGACCAGACGAACAGCTGGGGTTTGCGCCCGATGCGGTCGGAGAGCGCGCCGTAGGGGTACTGGAGCGCGACGAACAGCGCGGTGCCGATGGACAGCGCGAGGAAGACGTCGACGTCGTTGGCGTGGCGGGTCTTGACCGCGAACGGGGTGAGGGCGCTGAAGAACGTGTAGTAGCACAGCGTCGAAAGCATCGTGATGCCGACGAGCTGGCCGACGGCCTTGGGGTGTTCGCGCAGGGTGGTCAGCAGCGGGCGGCGGACGCGTTGCGCGCGGCCCTTGTTCTGCTCGAACTGTTCGGTCTCGGAGAGGCTGCGGCGCAGCCACAGCCCGACGATGCCGAGGACGCCGCCGAGCAGGAACGGGATGCGCCAGCCGTAGGAGCTCATGGCGGCCTTGTCCATGGTGCGGGCGAGGACGAACCCGAGCACGGACGCGAGCAGCACCGCGGAGCCGGTGGAGATGTAGAAGAAGGACGAGTAGCGCCCACGCCACTTCGGCGGGGCGATCTCACCGAGGTAGGCGGAGGCGTTGGACACTTCGCCCCCGAGGGACAGCCCCTGCGCGATGCGCGCGAGGAGCAGCAGGATCGGTGCGAGCCAGCCGACCTGCTGGAAGGTGGGCAGGATCGCGATGACGATGGAGCCGCCCGCCATGAGCGTGATGGTGAGAATCATGGCCGGCTTGCGGCCGCGCACGTCGGCGAACCGGCCGAGCAGCAGGCCGCCGAGGGGCCGGAAGAAGAAGGCGAGCGCGTAGGTGGCGAACGTGTTGATCTGGGCGAGCAGATCGTTGCCCGCGGGGAAGAACGCGGTGGCGAAGTAGATGCTGAACGTCGCGTAGATCGTCCAGTCGAACCACTCCAGCGCGTTGCCGACGCTGGCCGCGAACAACTTCCGGACGGGCAGCCGGTGCCGGACTTCTGTGCCCACCTTCGACTCGACCATGGCGCACCTCCACGTTCACCCGATGGGGTCGGACAATGCCACACCTCGGCCGGGACCGAAAGATTCTTTTCTGCCGGAAACGTGCTGACCTGTGCTTTTCTCCCCGGGGCGGGTCAAAGTGACACCCACGTGGCCGATGCACCCCACACCGCCGCGCCCCACGCGCGGCCCCCCGGCGGCCCCCGCCAGGCCGAGCCCCGCCGCTTGCCGTGCTGGCCGCTCGGCCCATGGCCGTCGCGCGAGTTGCGCCGTCTGCCCCGCAGGCTGCTTGGCCCGCGAGGCCTCGGGGCGGGCTTTGCCGCGTGCCGTGCAGGCGGTCCGGCCAGCGAGGCCCGGGCGAGCCCCGCCGCTTGCCCCGGACGCCGCTCGGCCCGCGAGGCCTGGCGGCGAGCTTGTCGCTTGGCCGGCAGGCCGTCCGGCTCGCAGGGCGACTGGGCCAACCGTGCGACGGGCGAGTCTTGCCGCTTGCCCTGTAGGGCCGTCCTGCCCGAAGTGCTGCCGAGCGAGCCGTACCGCCTCGCCAGCCGGGGGCGCCCGGTGGGCCGAGCCGCCAAGCGAGCCGTGCGCCCGGGCGAGCCGTCCCTCCGCACGGGCGGTGCCGCCGAGCCGGTGTGCCGCCGAGCGGTGTGCCGCCGGGCGAGCCGCACCGGGGCGAGCCGGGCACCCCGGCGAGCCGTGCCTCCGCACGGGCCGTGCCGCCGGGCCGGTCGTGCCGCCGGGCGAGGCATGTTGTCGGGGCAACTGGTCTGGCCAGCCAGCACCGGTGGCGTGCACCGTGCGGCCCCGGCCCGGCCAACGCAACCGCCTGTGAGGCTGCGGTTGGGCGATGCGCCGTGCTCAGCTCGCTGTCCGGTAGACGTTGGCGGTCAATCGGTTGCGAAGCCGCCCCGGTCCCGAAGGCTGGGCGCCGCGATCACGAATCCCCCCGTCAATCCCCTCCCTTCAGTTCGTGCTCGCCAGCGCGAACGGCAGCACCGCAGGCGCCCCGCCCTGCCGTAGGAGCCGGGCGGCCAGCGTCATGCTCCAGCCGGTGTCCACGAGATCGTCCACAAGCAACACTGGGCCGTCCACCCCGGACAACTCCGCGGCCAGTGCACCCGGCACCGCAAGCGTTTGCCACAGGTCCGCGACCCGCTGCGCGCTGTTCGCCCGGCGTGGACGCCCGCCCCGGCTCTCCAGTGCGCCGAGGAAACGCAGTCGTCCGATCTGCGCCAGTCGGCTCGCCAGGTCGTGTACCAGGCGCGGCCGGGTCGCGGAGGGCATCGCCACCACGGCCACCGGCCTCTGCTCCCACCGCCAGGACGCCAGAACCTGAACGCAGGCCTGGAAAATGCGGTCCGGCACCTCGCCGTCGGCGGCCCGCTCGCCGACCAGCTCGCGCAACGGCCCGCCCCATCCGACGTCCGTCAGCCGTCCGAGTGTGCGTCCCGGCTCGGCCAGCTCGCCCTTCCCGATCCGCCCGGACAGCGGCACGTCGAGCGATGCCATGCCCGTCGGCCACTGGCGACGCGGGCTCACCTCGACCCCGGGCCGCCGGAGCCGCTCGTCGGTCTTTTCGACCGCCTCCGCCGAAACGGTGACGTCCCGATGCTCGCCCGTGCAGTTGTCACACCGGCCGCACGGCTCGGCGTATGGGTCGTCGAGCTGACGGCGCAGGAACTCCATCCGGCACGAAGTGGTGGCCTGGTACTCCAGCATCGCCTGCTGTTCCGCCCGCCGCGCTTCGGCGACACGCTCGTACCGTTCGCGCTCGTAGTGCCAGTCCTGCCCCGTCGCCTCCCAGCCGCCCTTGACGCGCCGCACCGCGCCGTCCACGTCGAGCACCTTCAGCACCATCTCCAGCCGCGACCGGGACAGTTCGACCATCGGCTCGAGCGCCACCGTCGACAGTGGCCGGTCGGCGTAGGCGAGCGCGTTCAGCACCTGGTTGACGCGCTGCTCGTCCGGGAACGCGAGAGACGAGAAGTACCGCCAGATCTCGGCGTCCTCCGCGCCCGGCAGGAGGATCACCTCGGCCCGGCGCACGCCACGGCCGGCACGGCCGACCTGCTGGTAGTAGGCGATCGGCGAGGACGGCGCCCCGACGTGGACGACGAAACCGAGGTCGGGCTTGTCGAAGCCCATGCCCAGGGCGGACGTCGCCACGAGCGCCTTGACCCGGTTGGCGAGCAGGTCGTCCTCGGCAGCCTCGCGATCGGCCGGCTCGGTCTTACCCGTGTACGCCGTGACCGGGAACCCGCGCTCCCGCAACATCTCGGCGATGTCGTGCGCGGCGGCGACGGTGAGCGTGTAGATGATCCCGGACCCCGGCAGCTCGCCGAGCCGGTCCGCCAGCCACGCGAGCCGCGCCTGCGGGGTGGGCAGCTTCGCGACCGACAGGTGCAGGCTCTCCCGGTCGAGCGGGCCGCGCAGCACCAGGGTGTCACCGCCCTGACCGAGCCCGAGCTGTTCGGCGACGTCGGTGACCACCCGGTCGTTGGCGGTGGCCGTGGTCGCCAGCACGGGCACGTCCTCAGGCAGCCCCGCCAGCAGCGTGCGCAGGCGGCGGTAGTCCGGCCGGAAGTCGTGACCCCAGTCGGAGATGCAGTGGGCCTCGTCGACGACGAGCAGCCCGGCCGTGGTGGTCAGCTTGGGCAGCACCGTGTCGCGGAAGTCGGGGTTGTTCAGCCGCTCCGGGCTCACCAGGAGCACGTCGATCTCGCCGGCGGCGATGCGCGCCTGCACGTCGTCCCACTCCTGCTGGTTGGCCGAGTTCATCGTCGCCGCGTGGATGCCTGCCCGCCCGGCCGCCGCGATCTGGTTGCGCATCAACGCCAGCAGCGGCGAGATGATGACCGTCGGACCCGCTCCTCGCTCGCGGAGCAGGGCGGTGGCCAGGAAGTACACGGCCGACTTGCCCCAGCCGGTGCGCTGCACGACGAGGGCGCGCCGGTGGTGGGCGACCAGTGCCTCGATGGCCGTCCACTGGTCGTCGCGCAGGGTCGCGCCGTCCCCGGCCAGTGCCCGGAGCAGCGTTTCGGCGCGTTCGCGCAGGAGGTGAAGGTCCACGGATCAACGTCTACCCGAAGGCTGCGACGAAACCGAGCCGAGTACCGCACGAGTGGACCAGTCGTCGAGTAATGTGACGCAAGACACAGCGAATGTCCGCATCAGGACACCCGAACGGCCGAGTCTCCTAGCTGTCGGGGTTCACTTGCGGGTTCGCCGGCGCCTCCGGAGGTTCCCCTCGAACCCCCGGCGGAGCGAAGTGCGCGGGTGCTGTTACCGGGGAGCGGGGCAGTACCCGCGCACTCGCGCTTCTACGATCCGTTCATGTCACCACGCCGAATCGGGGTCATGGGCGGCACGTTCGACCCCGTCCACCACGGCCACCTCGTCGCGGCCAGTGAGGTGCAGTCCCGGTTCGACCTCGACGAAGTGATCTTCGTGCCGACCGGCCAGCCGTGGCAGAAGTCCGGCAGGCAGGTCACCAGGGCCGAGGACCGCTACCTCATGACCGTCATCGCCACCGCCTCCAACCCGGTCTTCTCGGTGAGCCGGGTGGACATCGACCGCGGCGGCGAGACCTACACCGTCGACACCCTGCGTGACCTCAAGGCCGAGTACCCCGAGGACGAGCTCTTCTTCATCACCGGCGCCGACGCGCTGGAACAGATCCTGACCTGGCACAACGCCGACGAGCTGTTCACCCTCGCGCACTTCATCGGCGTCACCAGGCCCGGGTACAAGCTCAACGACCACCACCTGCCCAGCGGCAAGGTGAGCCTGGTCGAGGTGACCGCGATGGCCATCTCCTCGACCGGCTGCCGCGAACGCGTCGAGCACGGCGAACCGATCTGGTACCTGGTGCCCGACGGCGTCGTCCGGTACATCGACAAGCGCGGGTTGTACCGCAAGCCTGCCTGACACGCCGCTGGGCCCGCGGACGGCGGCAGGTACCCTCGGTGGACCGACGGTCTCAGGATGAGGGAGCACAGGAGTGGCAGCGACGTCCCAGGCACGTGACATCGCGACCGTGGCGGCGCACGCCGCCGCGGACAAGAAGGCCACCGACGTGGTGGTGCTGGACGTCTCCGAGCAGCTCGTCATCACCGACGTGTTCGTCATCGCCTCGGCGCCCAACGAGCGCCAGGTGGGGGCCATCGTGGACAACGTCGAGGAGAAGCTGCGGGAGGCCGGGCACAAGCCGGTCCGCCGCGAGGGCGCGCGCGAGGGCCGCTGGGTCCTGCTCGACTTCGTCGACGTCGTGGTGCACGTCCAGCACGACGAGGAGCGCTCGTTCTACGGCATCGAGCGGCTGTGGAAGGACTGCCCCCGCATCGAGGTCGACGGGCTCGCCGAGGCCGTCGACGCCGGGGACGCCTCGTGAGTTTCCGGCGCCTCGTGCTGTGGCGTCACGGGGAGACCGACTACAACGCCGCCGGCCGCATGCAGGGCCACCTGGACTCGGCGCTCACCGAGGTGGGCTGGAACCAGGCCCGCTTCGCCGCGCCCGCGCTCGCCCGCTTCGAGCCCGACCTGGTCATCTCGTCGGACCTGCACCGGGCCATGGACACCGCGACCGTGCTCACCGAGGCGATCGGGGTGCCGCTGCGCATCGACAAGCGCCTGCGGGAGACCCACCTCGGCGAGTGGCAGGGGCTGACTGGCGCCGAGGTCGACGAGGGCTGGCCCGGCGACCGCGCCATCTGGCGCGTGGACGCCACCTGGGCGCCCCCGGGTGGCGAGTCCCGCGTCGAGGTCGCCGAGCGCGCCTCCGAGGTCGTCAGCGACCTGCTGGCCGGCGACGACCCGGGTGAGACCGTGCTGCTGGCCGCGCACGGCGGCCTGATCACGGCCCTCACCGGCAAGTTGCTGGCCCTGCCGGTCGAGGCGTGGCCGCAACTCGGCGGGATCGGCAACTGCCACTGGGTCGAGCTGGGCCTGCGCGACGGCCGCTGGCGGCTGCACGCCTACAACGCCGGAATGCTCGGCTGAGATGCCGAGGCTGCTGGTCTTCGGGGACTCGCTGAGTTTCCAGGGCCCGGAGAGCCCCTGTGCGGCCGACGAGCCGCGACTGTGGCCGAACATCGCCGCCGCGGCTCTCGGCGGCAGCGCGGAGCTCGTGGCGTCCGCGGGCTGGACGGCGCGCGACGCGTGGTGGGCGATGATCGGCGACCCGCGGGTGTGGGCCGATTTGAAGCACGCCGACGTCGTGGTGCTGGCCGTGGGGAGCATGGACACGCTGCCGTCGCCGTTGCCGACCTACCTGCGCGGCGGCCTGCGATACCTGCGGCCGTCCGGGCTCCGCCGCACCGTCCGCAAGGCGTACCTGGCCGCCCAGCCGCGGCTGGCGGTCGCGATGCGTGGCCGCCCACGGGTCCTGCCCGCGAAGCTGACCGTGCACTACCTCGACCGGGCGGTCTACGCGCTGCGCATCCTGCGGCCGGAGCTGCCGATCGTGGCCGTCCTGCCGAGCGTCCACCGCGCGTCGTCCTACGGCAACGTGCACACTGGCCGGGAGGAGACGGCGGCCGCCATCGCCGCCTGGTCGCGGCGGGTGGACGTGCCGTTGCTGAACCTGGCCGAGGTCGTGGGGGAACACGTCCTGAGCGGTCGCGGCAACCCGGACGGCATGCACTGGGGCTGGGAGGGGCACGCGCTCGTGGGCAAGGCGATGGCCGCGCTGATCGGTCCGCTCCTGGCCCCCGGCGAATCGCCTGCCGGCACGTAGGCTGACCGTCGTGCCGGTTGCCGTCATCACGGATTCCACCGCCCATCTGCCCGAGGGCTTCGCCGAGCGCCACGCCCTGCGCGTCGTCCCGCTGCACGTCCTCATCGACGGGGTCGCCGCGCTCGACGGTGTCGAGGTGGGGGCTGCGGCGCTCGCCGAGGCGCTGGGGCAGCGCCGGATCGTGACCACCTCGCGGCCGACGCCCGGCGAGTTCGCCGCGGCCTTCCGCGAAGCGCTGGAGGCGGGCGCGGACTCGGTCGTGTCGATCCACCTGTCCAGCGAGATCTCCGGGACCTGGGAGTCCGCGGTGCTGGCCGCGCAGGAGGTCGGGCCGGACCTGGTGCGGGTCGTCGACTCGCGGGGAACCGCCATGGCGCTGGGGTTCGCGGCGCTGCACGCGGCTCGGGCGGCGTCGGCCGGCGCGTCGGCGGCCGAGGTGGAAGCGGCCGCGACGGCGGCGGTGCACTGCTCGGAGACCCTGTTCGTGGTCGAGACCTTGGAGTACCTGCGGCGGGGTGGCCGGATCGGCGCGGCGGCGGCGCTGCTGGGCACCGCGCTGGCCATGAAACCGGTGCTGCACCTGGACGACGGCCGGATCCAGCCGCTGGAGAAGGTGCGCACGATGAACCGCGCCACCGCGCGCCTGGTCGAGCTCGCGGAGGAGGCCGCGCGGGGAGAGCCGGTCGAGGTCGCGGTGCACCACCTGGCCTCGCCGCAGCGGGCGGTGGAACTGGCGAACCGCATCGAGGAGCGGCTGACCGTCGTCGAGGGTTGCGTGGTGTCGGAACTGGGTGCCGTGATCGGCGCGCACACCGGGCCGGGCGTCGTCGGCGTTGTCGTGCAACGGAACCCCGGCGGGCCTGGCAGCCGCTGAGCTTCCCGGGGACTCAGGAACCCTTTTCGCGCAAGCGCTTTGGGTCTTGCGTCCAAACCCTTCCACGTTGCCATACGCCACCGACAGAAAACCCTGGCACCGCGGCAGAACGCGCCACTTGTCCACAGACCCCCACTTGTCCACAGCCTCCGCGATTCCCACTTCTCCCTCCTCTCCGCGCCCCCTAGCGTCGAATGCGTGTTCGAACGATCAGCCCCGGAATCGCCGGGCATTCCCGTCAACCGCCGGCTCGAGCAGCTCGCCGGTCAGGCCCTCGCGGCCGACCGCGACACCGGGCCGCCGGGTGCCGTCGGGCGGCTGGTCGAGCGCTGGGTGCCCGAGTCGCTCACCGGCAGCCCTCAGCGGCGGCGCCTGACCACGGTGCTGCTGGCCCTGGTCGCCGTCCTGGTGCTCGTCGGGACGTCGATCGCGCTCCTCGGTGGCAGTCCGCCCGTCGAACGCGCGCCGGTGCTGCCCGCGGCGCCGGACCGGCCCGCGCCGGTCAGCGCATCGGCCAGCCGGGTCGCCGACAGTTCGCTGGTGATCAGCGTGGTCGGCAAGGTCCGGAACCCCGGGCTGGTCACGGTCCCCGGCGGTGCGCGGGTGGCGGACGCCCTCCGCGCGGCAGGCGGCGCGATCGAGGGCACCGACGTCACGGCGCTGAACCTCGCGCGCAAGCTGGCCGACGGCGAGCAGATCTACGTCGGCATCCCGCCGCCTGCCGGCGTGCAGCAACCGGCCGAGAGCGGCGGCGCCCCCGCGCTCGTCGACCTGAACACGGCCAGCGCCGAGCAACTCGACGCCCTGCCGGGGATCGGCGAGGTCACTGCCCAGCGCATCATCGACTGGCGCACGAAGCACGGGTCGTTCCGGTCGGTCGACCAGCTGCGTGAGGTCGAGGGCATCGGCGAGACACGACTGTCCCGGCTGCGGGAGCAGGTGACGGTCTCGTGATCACGGAACCTGTTGTCCGGCATGACTTTCGCCTGGTGCCGGCCGCGTTGTCGCTGTGGCTCGGAGCGCTGCTCGGACTGTTGTGGACGTGGTGGCTGGCTCTGGCGTGCGGCGCCGCGGCGGTGCTGGTGTCGTTGGGGCTGCTGATCAAGCTGCGTCCGGCCCGGTCGCGCTGGTGGGCGGGCGCGGCGGCGCTGCTCGTGGCCGGTCTCCTGCTCGCCGGTCCGCTCGGCCTCCGGTTGAACCGGGCGGAGCACGACCCGCTCCACGGCCTCGCGCAGCGGGGCACGGAGGTGACCCTGCGGGTGCTGGTGACGGAACGTCCGAAACCCGTGCGGTCGGCCGGATATGCAGATCAGCAGGCCGGGCCGAGGTCGGTGGTGATCGCGGCCGACGTCCTGCACGCGGAACGTCACGCTGAGCCGGTGGTCTCGACCGGACGGGTCGCGCTGCTCGCGCCGTTCGCAACGTGGAGCGAGATCATTCCGGGTCAGGAGGTCACCGCGAGCGGCGAGCTGGCCCCGCCGCGGGACGCCGACCTGACCGTGGCCGCGGTTCACGTTCGCGGGCCGCCCGTGGAAGCCACGGAGGCGCCCTGGTGGCAGCGCGCCGCGGAATCGATGCGTGAGGCGCTCCGCAACGCGTGCGCGGTCCTGCCCGAGGAGCAGGCCGGGCTGGTGCCGGGGCTCGTCGTGGGCGACACGAGCGGGCTGTCCGAACGGCTCGACCGCGAGTTCACTGACGCTGGCCTCACGCACCTGATGGCGGTCAGCGGGTCCAACGTCGCGATCGTGTGCGGCGCCGTGCTGCTGCTGTTACGGCTGTTGCGGGCAGGACCACGGTTGTCCGCGGCGCTGTCCGGGGCAGCGCTGGCCGGGTTCGTGGTCCTGGCTGGCGGGGAGCCGAGCGTCCTGCGGGCCGGAGTCATGGGCGCGATCGCCCTGCTGGCGCTGGCGCTGGGGCGGGAACGCTCAGTCGTCCCCGCACTGGCCGCCGCGACCTGCGTCCTCGTGGCGTGGGACCCGGCGATGGCCGTCAGCTTCGGCTTCGCGCTGTCGGTGATCGCGACGGCCGGGCTGGTGCTCCTCGCGCCGCGGTGGGCGGAGAGCCTTCAGCGGCGCGGCGTTCCGCCGGGCTTCGCCGAAGGGCTGGCGGTTCCGGCGGCGGCGTTCGTCGTGACAGCGCCTGTCGTGGCCGGGATGGCCGGGCAGCTCAGCCTGGTCAGCGTGGCGGCGAACGTGCTGGCCGCGCCGGCGGTCGCTCCGGCGACCGTGTTCGGGGTGCTGGCGACGGTCGTCGCGACCGCGTGGCCTGCCGGAGGTGAGCTGATCGTCCGGCTGGCCGGGCCGGAGGCGGGCTGGTTGATCGTCGTGGCGCGGCGGGCGTCGGAGGTGCCCGGTGCGGTGCTGGCGTGGCCCAGCGGCTGGTGGGGCGGGTTTCTCGCGCTGGTGGTCGCCATCGCCGTGGTTCTGGCACTGCGCCGTCGGCGCTTGCGGGTGCTGCTGGCGCTCGTGCTGGCCGGGGTGCTGCTGCTCGTCGTCCCGGGCAAGGTGATCGCACCCGGCTGGCCGCCACCGGGATGGGCGGTGGTCGCCTGTGACGTCGGTCAGGGCGACAGCCTCGTGCTCGCCACCGGTGAGCCCGGACGGGCGGTGGTGGTGGACGCCGGGCCCGAGCCGGGGCCGGCCGACCGGTGTCTGGACCGGCTGGGCATCGAGCGGGTGCCGCTGGTGGTGCTGAGCCACCTGCACGCCGACCACATCGGCGGACTCGACTCGGTGTTCGAGGGACGCTCGGTGGGCGCGATCGCGGTCGGGCCCGGGCGGCAGCCCGGCTGGGCGTGGCGGCAGGCCGGCCAGATCGCGGCCCGCCACCGGGTCCCGCTGCTCGAACTGGACCTGGGCCGGCGGCTCGAGTGGCCGGCGCTGAGCCTCGAAGTGCTGGGACCCAGATACGTGTCCGAAGGGGAGGACGACGACGGCACACAAATCAACAACAGCTCGGTGGTGCTACGAGCCCGCACACCGGCCGGCAGCGTGCTGCTGACCGGTGACGTCGAACTCGCCGCACAAGCCGACCTGCTGGCCGCCGGAACGGATCTGCACGCCGAGATCCTGAAGGTGCCGCACCACGGCAGCAGGTTCTCGCTGCCCCAGTTCCTGGCCGCGGTGTCCGCGCGGCTGGCGCTGGTGAGCGTCGGTTCGGGCAACCGTTACGGCCACCCGAACCGGACGACACTCGACACCCTGACCGCGGACGGTGCGCTCATCGCCCGCACGGACACCGACGGCGACACCGCGGTGATCCCCGACCAGACCGGACCGGCGGTCGTTCGCCGGGGAAAGTGAGGTGGAACCTTGATCAGAGGCGCCGGGCCTGGCAGAGACCCGGGACCTGTCAGAGACCCAGGGCCTTGTGCACGGCCGCCGCCGACGGCGGGACCGTCGCCTTCGGGCCGACCTCGTTCTCGATCGCGTCCAGGGTCTTCAGGCCGTCACCGGTGATGAGCAGGACGGTCTCGGCGTCCGGGTCGATCTTGCCCGCCTCGATGAGCTTCTTCGCCGTCGCGACGGTGACACCACCGGCGGTCTCGGTGAAGATGCCCTCGGTACGGGCGAGCAGGCGGATGCCCTCGACGACCTCTTCGTCAGTCACGTCCTCGATCGCGCCGCCCGTGCGGCGAACCGTGTCGAGCACGTAGGGGCCGTCGGCCGGGTTGCCGATCGCGAGCGAGCGGGCGATGGTGTCCGGCTTGACCGGCTGCACCACGTCGTGGCCGTTGCGGAACGCCGCGGACACCGGCGAGCAGCCGGCGGCCTGCGCGCCGAACACCTTGTACGGGGTGTCGTCGACCAGGCCGAGCTTGGCGAACTCGCGGAAGCCCTTGTCCACCTTGGTCAGCTGGGAGCCCGAGGCGATCGGCACGACGATCTGCTCGGGGATCCGCCAGCCGAGCTGCTCGGCGACCTCGTAGGCGAGCGTCTTCGAGCCCTCGGAGTAGTAGGGGCGCACGTTGACGTTCACGAACGCCCAGTTCTCGTGCTCGGCGGCCAGCTCGGTGGCGAGGCGGTTGACGTCGTCGTAGTTGCCGTCGACAGCGATCAGGTTGCCGTCGTAGACCGCGGTGGTCAGCACCTTGGCGCGCTCGAGCGAGGAGGGGATCAGCACCACGGACTGCCAGCCGGCGCGGGCCGCGGCCGCGGCGACGGCGTTGGCCAGGTTGCCGGTGGACGGGCAGGCCAGGGTGTCGAAACCGAACTCGCGAGCGGCGGCTAGGGCGACGGCGACGACGCGGTCCTTGAACGAGTGGGTGGGGTTGCCGGTGTCGTCCTTGACCCACAGGCTCTTCACACCGAGAGCCTTGGCGAGCCGGTCGGCCTTCACCAGCCTGGTACAGCCGGGCTCGGTGTTCGGGATCTCCTCGACGTTCGAGGGCACCGGCAGCAGCCGCTTGTAGCGCCAGATGTTGCGCGGCCCCGCCTCGATGTCCTCGCGGCGGACACGACCGAAGTCGTAGGCGACCTCCAGCGGCGAGAAGTCCTCGGCGGAGACGAACTCCGGGGCGAGCGGCTGGCGGTGGCCCTCTTCCTTGGAGACCAGTTCCACGGCCGGGCCGAGGTCGACGGTGCGACGGGTGGTGGTCGAATCGAGGGCTGCAGTCATCGCGAGGTTCCTTTCCTCATCTGCCCCGCTGACGCGGGCCGGAATTGGCACCGTGATCGTCAGCTACCTCGCGGAATCGAGATGACAGGCTGACGCCGGTTGCCGGGGCTTCGTCGGGCCGTTCCCTCTGCCCCTCTGGATGAGCGGTATTCGGTTGTGGTGGCTGTCGCGCTCGCGCGATGCCTGGTTGACAACATACGGCACCACGCTCGGAGCACGCCATGCCCCTGCGGGTTTCATCACGCTCCGGAGCTGTCGGTGGTCCGTGGGAGGATCTGAACCGTGACCGCGCCGGCAACCACCTCCGCCCCCCTGCAGCTCGTGCTCGGCGAAGAGGAGCTGCTCGTCGAGCGCGCCGTCCGCGCCGCCCTGGAACAGGCACGCAGAGAGGACGCGACGGCCGAGCTGACGAAGGTCCGGGTGTCCGATCTCACCCCGCCCGGCCTGGCCGAGCTGGTCAGCCCGTCGCTGTTCAGCGAGGGGCGCGTCATCGTGCTGGAAGGCGCGCAGGACATCGGCCAGGAGCTGGCCGACGCGGTGCTCGCCTACGCGAAGATGCCTGCCGACGGCGTCGTCCTGGTCGTCGTGCACACCGGCGGCGGCCGCAGCAAGGCGGCCAAGTCGCTGCCCGCGGCGCTGCGCAAGGCCGGCGCCCAGGTCACCGAGTGCCCGAAGATCACCCGGCCGGCCGATCGGGAGTCGTTCGTCCGCAACGAGGTGCGGCAGGCCGGCGGCAAGATCGACCCGGCCGGGGTGGCCGCGTTGATCGATGCCGTCGGATCCGACCTGCGAGAGCTGGCCGCGGCGGCGTCGCAGCTGGTGGCGGACTCGGGCGGCCGGGTCGACGAGGAAGCCGTGCGCCGCTACCACCGGGGCCGCGCGGACGTGACGGGCTTCGCGGTCGCGGAAAAGGCCGTCGCGGGCGAGCGCGGCGCGGCGCTCGAAGCGATGCGGTGGGCGCTCCAGATCGGCGTGGCGCACGTCCTGATCGCCGACGCCCTCGCGGACGCCGTCCGCACCATCGCCCGCGTGTCGGCGGCCGGCCGCGGCAACCCGAACCAGATGGCCGGTGAGCTGGGCATGCCGCCGTGGAAGATCCGCAAGGCGCAGGGGCAGTCCCGCGGGTGGACCCAAGCCGGACTGGCCGACGCGATGGCCGTGGTGGCGCGGGTGAACGCCGAGGTCAAGGGCCAGGCCGCGGACCCGGCCTACGCGCTCGAACGGGCCGTCCTGGAACTCGCCGCCGCCCGCGACAAGCGCTGAGCTCAGCGCCGCGGTCGGGCCGCGGCCGTTCGGCTCCTGGAAGCGGGGCGCGGTGGGGTGGGGAAGGTTTCGGCGTTCGGGACGAGCGCTGAGTTCGGTGCGCGAGTCGGACTGCGGTTGCTTGGTGTGAGGTGGGGCGGGCTCATCATCGCTCGGAACGAGCGTGAGTTCGCTGACCGGCGGGTCCGGGTGAGGGGCTGGCGCCTGCTGCGCCAATGGCTGTGCGGCCGCCGGAGCCGAGCGTGCAGGGAGTTGCGGGTTCAAGTCCCGTCACTCGCGAACCCGTCACCCCTGGACAGCAGAAGGGCGGGCACCCTGCTGGATGCCCGCCCCTCGGAAGATCAAGCTCAGAGCTGGTTGACGCGCTTGGCCATCGCCGACTTCTTGTTGGCGGCCTGGTTCGCGTGGATGACGCCCTTGCTGGCGGCCTTGTCCAGGGCGCGAGCGGCAGCCTGCTGCAGCTCGACGGCCTTGGCCTTGTCGCCTGCCTCGGCGGCCTCGCGGAACTTGCGGATCGCGGTCTTCACCGAGGACTTGACCGACTGGTTGCGCTGGCGCGCCTTCTCGTTGGTCTTGATGCGCTTGATCTGGGACTTGATGTTGGCCATGAAGGCGCTCCTTCGATCTGTCGGTGGCTTCGCTGCCGCGCTGTACCGGCCCCGGCGTGCGGGTTTCCTCCCTGGCGGAATGCCGCACGGCAACGACCGACAAGGTTAGCAGGGCGCTACGGTGGCACTCGCACTGGCTGGGGAGGCTGCAGGTGAACGGCACGGCGCTCGGGCTCGTCCTCGTCGCCGCCGTCGTGCACGCCGGGTGGAACCTCGCCGCCAAGCGGGTCGACGACGGGGCCCGGTTCGTCTTCCTCTACTACACCGTCTCGGCGGTGGTCTGCGCACCGGTCGCGGTCGTGGCGCTGGTGGTCGAGGGGCAGCATCCACAGTGGACCTGGCTGCCCGCGGCGCTGCTGACCGCGATCTTCCACATCGCCTACGGCATCGTGCTGCAGCGCGGCTACCGCGTCGGCGACCTGTCCGTCGTCTACCCGCTGGCGCGGGGGAGCGGGCCACTGCTGTCGGTGCTCGCGGCGGTCGTCCTGCTCGGCGAGCGGCCCGGGTGGCTCGGGCTCGCCGGCGCCCTCCTCGTCGTGACCGGGGTGCTGGTGATCGGGCTCGGCTCGCGCTCGGCGGCGGACGCGCGCGCCCGCCGGGCCGGGGTCTTCTACGGGCTGCTCACCGGCGTCACCATCGCGGCCTACACGCTCTGGGACGACCACGCCGTCAACGCCCTCGCCGTCCCGCCGTTGACCTACTTCGCCGCCGGCGCGGTGCTGCAGAGCCTGCTGCTCGCGCCCACGGCCGTGCGCGCGGACGGGCGGATCGGCGCGCTGTGGCGGGCGCACTGGCGGGAGGCGGTGGCCGTCGGGGTGCTGTCGCCGGTCGCCTACGTGCTCGTGCTCTACGCGATGCGCATGGCGCCGGTCAGCCTGGTCGCGCCCGCGCGTGAGGTGAGCATCGTGCTGGGCGGGATCGCGGCCTGGCTCGTGCTGCGCGAGCCGCACCCGGTGCGCCGCCTGGTCGGCTCGGTCGTCGTCCTGGCCGGAATTGCCGCGATTGCGGCTTCCTGACCAGGTGGGGTAGGCAGGAGGTATGGACGTCCTGAGCAGCCGGGTGCTGATCCACCCCCGTGACCCCGAGAAGACCACGGCGTTCTACCGGGACGTGCTCGGCCTGGCCATCTACCGCACGTTCCCCGGCGGGACCGTGTTCTTCACCGGCCAGGGCTACCTGGAGGTCGTCGGCCGCGGCGAGAAGGGCACCAGCCCGGACGTGGAGCTGTGGTTCCAGGTCCGCGACCTCAAGGCCACGCTGGACGAGCTGGCCGAGCGCGGGGTCGTGCCGGACCGCGAGGCCCGCCGCGAGCCGTGGGGCCTGGACGAGGCGCGCATCTCCGACCCGGACGGGACGTCGATCGTGCTGGTGGAGATCCCGCCGGACCATCCACTGCGGACGGACATCCGCCCGCAGTGAGCCGCCACGCGCGACCGGCGGCGGGCCTGCGATTGTTCCGGCGCGTTGGCGGATCTTGCGGGGCCGGGTTTGGGCTTGCGGCGCTGGTGGTGCCTGGGGCTGATTCTTGGGGGCGCTGATCGCGGATTTCGCGGGGGTTGGGTCTGGACTCGCGGCGCCGGTGGCGTGCGCGTGGCGCTGGTGACGGCGGATCTTGCGGGGCCGGGTTTGGGCTTGCGGCGCTGGTGGTGCCTGGGGCTGATTCCTTTGGTGCGCTGACCGTGGATCTCGCGGGGGCTGGGTCTGGACTCGCGCCGCCGATGGCGTGCGCGCGGTGCCGGTGACGGCGGATCTCGCGAAGCCGGGTTCGGGCTCGCGGCGCTGGTGGTGCCTGGAGGCTGAATCTTGGGGGCGCTGACCGCGGATTTCGCGGGGGGCTGGGTCTGGACTCGCGCCGCCAAGGGCGTGCGCGGCGCCGGTGACGGCGGATCTTGCGGGGCCGGTTTTGATTTTGGGGTAGCAGGGCGGCTCAGGCGGGGCGGTGGGCGCGGAACTGGGCGGCCAGCGGCGCGGTGACCCCCGGGGGTTGCCACACCCACGTCTGCAGGTCCGTGAAACCCGCCTCGACCAGTTCGGCCGCCAGCTCGTGCCGCGGCACGGGGAGCCACTTTTCGTGCGCCGAGAGGATCAGCCGCCCGCCCGGGCGCAGCACCCGCCGCAGCTCGTGGAAGCCCGCGGGGCGGTCGTCCCACAGTTGGACGTTGTTCACGCTCACCACCACGTCCACGGAGGCCTCGTCCAGGCCCGTCCGCTCGGCCGAACCGCGGGCCAGCCGGACCCGGCCCGCCACGATCTCCGCCGCGCAGCGGGCCTGCGCCAGCTCCAGCATCTCCGGCGACGGGTCCACCCCGTGCGCCAGCGCCGCGCGCCGGCCGGCCAGGCGCAGGCCCACCCCGGGACCGGGGCCGACCACCAGGACCGTCTCCTCCCGGGTGAGCCTCGCCACGTCCACGACGTGCGATTCCGTCGCGCCGTTCGCATGGGCCATCACGGCCCCGCCGATGCGGCCCAGCAGGCCACGGGGGTGACCGAAGGCCCGGTCCAGGATCTGCTCGATGGTTGTGCTCATACCTCCAGGTCAGCACTCGCCACCGCTCACCGGCATCGGGGATGACCCGGAAATCGGGCATGGGAACATGGAGTCGTACCCCACGACGAGCCGAGGATCCGAGTGAGCACGTTCGCCGACCAGACCTTCACGCCGCCGGAGCAGATCCGGAACTTCTGCATCATCGCGCACATCGACCACGGCAAGTCCACCCTGGCCGACCGGATGCTGCAGCTCACCGGCGTGGTCGAGGAGCGGGCCATGCGCGCGCAGTACCTCGACCGGATGGACATCGAGCGCGAGCGGGGCATCACGATCAAGGCCCAGAACGTGCGCCTCCCGTGGCAGGTCGACGGCCGCGACCACGTCCTGCACCTCATCGACACCCCGGGCCACGTGGACTTCACCTACGAGGTCTCCCGGGCGCTGGAGGCGTGCGAGGGCGCGATCCTGCTGGTCGACGCGGCACAGGGCATCGAGGCGCAGACCCTGGCCAACCTGTACCTGGCGCTGGAGAAGGACCTGCACATCATCCCGGTCCTGAACAAGATCGACCTCCCCGCGGCCGACCCCGACAAGTACGCCGCCGAGCTGGCGCACATCATCGGCTGCGACCCGTCCGAGGTGCTGCGCGTCTCGGCGAAGACCGGCATGGGCGTGCCCGACCTCCTGGACGAGGTCGTCCGCCAGGTGCCGCCGCCGGTGGGCGACGCGGACGCCCCGGCCCGCGCCATGATCTTCGACTCGGTCTACGACACCTACCGCGGCGTCGTCACCTACATCCGCGTCGTGGACGGCAAGATCACCCCGCGCGAGCGGATCCGGATGATGTCCACCGGCGCCACGCACGAGCTGCTGGAAGTCGGCATCATCTCGCCGGAGCCCAAGCCCAGCGCCGGTCTCGGCGTCGGCGAGGTGGGTTACCTGATCACCGGCGTGAAGGACGTCCGCCAGTCCCGGGTCGGTGACACCGTCACCTCCGAGCGCAAGGGCGCCACCGAGCCGCTGGCCGGCTACCGCGACCCCAAGCCGATGGTGTTCTCCGGCCTCTACCCGGTGGACGGCTCGGACTACCCGGAGCTGCGGGAGGCGCTGGAGAAGCTGCAGCTCAACGACGCGGCGCTGACCTACGAGCCGGAGACGTCGGTCGCGCTCGGCTTCGGCTTCCGCTGCGGCTTCCTCGGCCTGCTGCACCTGGAGATCACCCGCGACCGGCTGGAGCGCGAGTTCGGCCTGGACCTGATCGCCACCGCGCCGAACGTGGAGTACCGCGTGGTGCAGGACGACGGCACCGAGGTGCACGTCACCAACCCGTCCGACTGGCCGACCGGCGTGAAGATCGCCGAGGTGCACGAGCCGCTGTCGAAGGTCACCGTGATCGCCCCGTCGGAGTTCATCGGCGCGATCATGGAGCTGTGCCAGAGCAAGCGCGGCAACCTGCTCGGCATGGACTACCTGTCGGAGGACCGCGTCGAGCTGCGCTACAACCTGCCGCTCGCCGAGATCATCTTCGACTTCTTCGACTCGCTGAAGTCCCGCACCCGCGGCTACGCCTCGCTGGACTACGAGGAGGCCGGCACGCAGGTCGCCGACCTGGTGAAGGTCGACATCCTGCTGCAGGGCGAGCCGGTCGACGCGTTCTCCGCGATCGTGCACAAGGACGCCGCCTACGGCTACGGCAACAAGATGGCGGGTCGCCTGCGTGAGCTGATCCCGCGGCAGCAGTTCGAGGTGCCGATCCAGGCCGCGGTCGGGTCGCGGATCATCGCGCGCGAGACGATCCGCGCCATCCGCAAGGACGTGCTTTCCAAGTGCTACGGCGGCGACATCTCGCGGAAGCGGAAGCTGCTGGAGAAGCAGAAGGAAGGCAAGAAGCGGATGAAGAACATCGGCCGGGTCGAGGTTCCGCAGGAGGCCTTCGTCGCGGCGCTGTCCACCGACGAGCCTTCCGGCGACAAGGGCAAGAAGAAGTAGCGGCCGCTCAGGCGGTGCCGGAGATCCGGGCCGCCTCGACGAACACCGCGCACCGGCGCTCCTCGGCCATCACGCGGTCGTAGGTGTCCCAGTCGTCGTGGGTGCCGCCGGCCGCGGTGAAGATGTCGCGCAGCAGCCGGGGCAGGCCGGCCGGGTCGAAGGCTTCGTCCGGGTGGTCCGGGCCGATCAGCCGCACCGGTCCCTGCACCGCCGCCCACGTCCAGCCGCGCCGGAACACCACGGTCGCGTTGCCCCGCGCGCGCAGCAGGTCCAGCTTCTTCGCGTGGCCGACCGCCACGAACGCGACGGACGGGCGGCCGGACACCGGGTCGTCGAGGACCCCGGCGTTGACCACCGAAGCGTGCACCGAGCCGTCCGCCCGCGCGACCGCCACCGTGGCCAGGCCGGTTTCCTGGGCGGCGAGCGAGCGGACGGCGTCGAGGTTCGTCATGGGGCCAAGCTAGCGCCGGGAGCGCCGCCGGAACAACGCGCCCGCGACCGGCACCGCGACCAGCGTGATCCCGCCCCACCACAGCAGCGCGAGCCAAGCCGAGTTCCCGACCGGCCCGCCGAGCAGCAGCGCCCGCACGCTGTCGACCACCGGGGTCACCGGCTGGATCTCCACGAACGCGCGCAGCCCGTCCGGCATCGTGCTCGGGGGCACGAACGCGCTGCTCAGGTACGGCACGAACACCAGGATCATGCCCAGCCCGGCGGCGCTCTCCGTGCCGCCGGCGACCAGCCCGAGGATCGCCGCGATCCACGAGATCGCCACCATGAACACCAGCAGGATGCCGAGCGCGGCCAGCCACCCGCCGACAGCCGCGGTGGGGGAGAAGCCGATGAGCAGGCCGACGCCGATCATGATCGCGAGCGACAGCGCGTTCCGGACGATCGCCCCGGCGATGTGCCCGGTCAGCACCGCGACGCTCGACATCGGCATCGAGCGGAACCGTTCCACCACACCGCGTTCGAGGTCGTCCGCGACACCGACGGTGGTGGAGGTCGAGTTGAACGTGACGCTGATGGCGATGATCCCGGCGAGCACGTAGTCGATGTAGGCCGTGCCGCCCGTGTTGATCGCGCCGCCGAACACGTAGCGGAACATCAGCATGATCGCGACGGGCAGGAAGATCGCCGTCATCGCCTGGTCGGGGGAGCGCAGGATGTGCCGCACCGACCGTCCGATGAGGACGGCCGAGTTGTTCGCGTTCCAGTACAGGGTGCTCATCGGGCCGCTCCGATCGTCGTCGAGCCGGTCAGGGACAGGAAGACGTCGTCGAGCGACGGGCGGGTCAGCGCGAGGTCGGCGACCTCCGCGCCGGCCTGGTCGAGGCGCTCCAGGACCTCGCGGACGTCACGGGCGCCGTCGACGGGCACGTTCAGCACCAGGCCCTCCCCGGCGTGCGCCTCGCCGAGCACCAGCCGGGCCACCTCGAACGCCTCCGCGGTGGCGAAGGTCAGGTCGAGGCGCTCGCTGCCGACGCGCTGCTTGAGCGACGCCGGGGTGCCCTCGGCCACGACCCGCCCGCCGTCGATCACCGCGACCCGGTCGGCCAGCTCGTCGGCCTCCTCCAGGTACTGGGTGGTGAGCAGGACCGTCACGCCACCGGCCAGCAGGTCGCGCACGGTCTCCCAGACACCGGCGCGGCTGCGCGGGTCCAGCCCGGTGGTGGGCTCGTCGAGGAACAGCACCGGCGGCGCGGTGATCATGCTGATCGCCAGGTCGAGGCGCCGTTCCATGCCGCCGGAGTAGGTCTTCACCGGCCGTCCGGCGGCCTCGGCCAGGTCGAACTTCTCCAGCAGTTCGCTCGCCCGGCGGCGGGCCGCGGCGGTGCCGAGCCGGAACAGGCGGCCCATCATCACGAGGTTCTCGTAGCCGGTCAGCAGGCGGTCGACCCCGGTCTGCTGACCGGTCACCCCGATGATCCGCCGCACGTCCCGCGCCTGCCGCACCACGTCGAACCCGCCGACCCGCACCGAACCCGCGTCCGGCGCGAGCAGGGTCGTCAGGATGCGGACGGTGGTGCTCTTGCCCGCGCCGTTGGGCCCGAGCAGGGACACGACGCTGCCGCGCTCGACGGTGAGGTCGACACCACCGAGCACCTCTCTGCCCCCGAAGGCCTTGCGCAGGCCGCTGACCTCGATCATCACTCTCTCCCCTGTAACTGTGTATGGCGTAGACTGCTTTGTGTAAGTGATACACAGTTCTAGGATGGCCGTCAAGGACGAAAGGACGGCGATGACGGCGGAACGCACGCGAACCCTCGAACTCCTGTGGGGCGGCGGCGAACGGCCCACCCGGGGGCCGAAGCCCGCGCTGAGCGTGGACAAGATCGTCCGCGCGGCGATCGAACTCGCCGACGCCGAGGGCATCGAGGCGGTGTCCATGCAGCGGGTCGCGGCGGCGGTCGGCAAGACGACCATGTCGCTGTACCGGTACGTATCGGGCAAGGACCAGCTGATCGAGCTGATGGTCGACTACGCGGCCGAGGAGGAACCGCCGAAGCCGGCGGGCGAGGACTGGCGCGCCGAGGTCGCGGTGTGGGTGCGCGCGGTGTGGGAGTTCCACCTGCGGCACCCGTGGATGCTGCGGATCCGGTTGAGCGGCCCGCCGTCGGGTCCCCGGCAGCTGGCCTGGATGGAAGCCGGGATGCGGGCCATCTCCGGGCTGGGCCTGACCGGCGCCGAGATGATCTGGGCGATGACGTTCCTGGACGGCGCGGTGCGTGAGCTCGCGCGGATCTCGCTGGACATGGCGGAGGCGCAGCGCGAGGCGGGCATCACCGGGCAGGAGGCGGACGCGGACTTCGCCGCCGGGCTGCGGAAGTACCTGGATCCGGAGCGGTTCCCGATGCTGGCCGCCACGATCGCCGAGGGCACGTTCGACCCGGACGCCGAGGACGCCGGGATCCTGCCGGACCTGGAGTTCGGCGTGCAGCGCCTGCTGGACGGTCTCGAGGCGTACGCGCGGCGCCGGAAACCCTAGGGTGGGGAGCATGTTCGAAGAGCTGCGTGTCCCCGTTCTCGTGGCGCCGATGGCAGGCGGGCCCACGACACCCGAACTCGTCGCCGCCGTTGCCGAGGCCGGGGGATCCGGTTTCCTCGCCGCCGGGTACCTGAGCGCGGAGGCGCTCGGCGAGCGAATCGCGAAGACGCGGGAGCTGACGAGCAGGCCGTTCGGGGTCAACCTGTTCGTGCCGGGGCGGGAGTCCGATGTGGATCTGTCGCCCTACGTGCGGCGGATCGAGGAGGAGGCCCGGCACTACGAGGCCGAGCCGGGCGACCCGCGCTGGGAGGACGACGACTACCCGGCGAAGGTCGAGCTCGTGGCGGCGCAGCGGATTCCGTTCGTGTCGTTCACGTTCGGGCTGCCGTCCACAACGGACGTGGCGCGCCTGCACGAGGCCGGTTCGCAGGTGATCGTGACCGTCACCACCCCGGAGGAGGCCGTGCGAGCGGTCGAGGCCGGCGCGGACGCCCTGTGCGTGCAGGGGTTCGAGGCGGGCGCGCACCGCGGTTTGTTCGTCGACGATCCGGAGCACCCGGCCGGGGGCGAGGTGTACGGGCTGCTGGCGTTGCTGCGGTTGATCGGGTCCGCCGTGGACCTGCCGCTGATCGCGGCGGGCGGGATCGTGCACGGCGCGGACGTCGCCGCGGTGCTGGCCGCCGGCGCGGACGCGGCGCAACTGGGCACCGCGTTCCTGCGCGCCGACGAGGCCGGGACGCAGCTCGCGCACCGCAAGGCGCTGGCCGAGGGCGGGCGGGTCACGGCCATCACGCGGGCCTTCAGCGGCCGCCCGGCGCGCGGGCTGGTGAACCGGTTCCTGACCGAGCACACGCCGTACGCGCCCTCGGCGTACCCGCAGGTGCACCACCTGACCAAGCCGGTGCGGGCGGCCGCGCACGCCGCCGGCGACCCGGAGGGCGTGAACCTGTGGGGCGGGCAGACGTACTCGGTGGCGCCGGAAGGCCCCGCGGCGGAGATCGTGGCGCGCCTGAAGGCCGAAGCGAAGGCGGCGCAGGAGCGGGTGACCCGGCGACTGGGGTAGGTGCGCGGCGCCCGGGCGGGATGGGCTAGGATTTCGGCACACCGGGCGATTAGCTCAGGGGGAGAGCGCTTCGTTCACACCGAAGAGGTCACTGGTTCGATCCCAGTATCGCCCACCCGGACGGCCCGTCGACATTCGTCGGCGGGCCGTTTGTGTTCGCGGGGAGCGGTGTGGGGTTTCGTCCCAGCTCCATCCGCCGTCGTGCGCCCAGCGTCGTTGCAGGGCGCGGCCAGCATCGACTCGGCGCAAGAGAGGCGGCGGTGGCGGCGCAAGCCGCGATGGACGCGGTCAACACTGGCAGCGGACGATGCGGCGGCGCACGCCGGGCAGGCCGTCGACGCGGCGAACCACGCTGCCGTGATGCCATCGCTGGAGATATCGAACTGGTCAGGTGTGAGCGGGACTGTAACCGATCGAGAGGGACACCACTGACTCGCTCCCTCTACCTCCAACTTATCCCGGGCCAGGGGGCTTGCCGCAAGCCCCGGTCGGTGCTCCAGAATTGCCCACCGCCGGCCGGACGAGCCGGGGGAACGGGGGGGATCGCGAAGTGCGTGTGCTGCTGACGTCGTGGGGATCGCGTGGGGATGTCGAACCGCTGGTGGCGCTTGCGGTGGCGCTGCGGGAGTTCGGCGCCGAGGCGCGGCTCTGCGTGCCGCCCGACGAGGAGTTCGTGGAGCTGCTCGACCGGGCCGGTGTGTCGCTGGTGCCGTTCGGCCCGGCGGTCCACTCCATCGTCGCCAGGCCGAAGCCGCCGACGGTGGAGGACGCGTTCCGGCTCGCCCGCGAGCTGGTCGCCGCGCGGTTCGAAACGCTGACGGCCGCGGCCGAGGATTGCGACGCGCTCGTGGCGACCGGACTGATGCCCGTCGGCGCCCGGGACGTGGCCGAGAAACTCGGCATCCACTACGTGCTCGCCTGCTTCCACCTCCTCGGGCTGCCGTCGCGGCACTTCCCGCCCGGACGACGGCCGGGCACGCCCTCCCCGCGGGACGAAACCGACAACCGGGTGCTGTGGGAGCAGGACGCCCAGCGGGTGAACGACCTGTACGGCGAAGCGCTCAACAGCCACCGCGCGGCGCTCGGCTTGCCGCCGGTCGCCAACGTCCGCGACCACGTCCTCACCGGACGGCCGTGGCTCGCCGCGGACCCGGTGTTGTGCCCGTCGGAGGGCCGCACGGAACTCGACGTCGTGCAGACCGGGGCGTGGGTCCTGCCCGACGAACGCCCGCTGCCGGACGACCTGGGGGCGTTCCTGGACGACGGCGCGCCACCGGTGTACGTCGGGTTCGGCAGCATGGCCCCGCACGTCGCCCGGGAGGCCGCGCGGGTGGCCGTCGAAGCGGTCCGCGCGCAGGGCCGCCGCGTCCTGCTCGCCCGCGGCTGGGCCGGGCTGACCCCGGACGCCGGCGACTGCTTCGTCGTCGGCGAGGTCAACCAGCAGGCCCTGTTCCGCAGGGTGGCCGCCGTCGTGCACCACGGCGGCGCGGGCACCACCACGACCGCCGCCCGCGCGGGTGCGCCGCAGGTCGTCGTGCCGAGGATCGCGGACCAGCCGTACTGGGCCGGGCGCGTGACCGAATTGGGCATCGGCGCGACCCACGAGGGCTCGTCCCCGACCGTCGACTCTCTGTCCGCCGCGCTCACCGCCGCCCTGGCACCCGCGACGCGCGCCCGGGCGACCGAGGTTGCCGGTCAGGTCCGCGGCGACGGCGCGGCGGTGGCCGCGAAGCTGCTCCTGTCGGAAGCCGCCTGACTGGGGGTGTCAGGACCAGGCGAGCCGGCCGTGCCGCGGATTATCGTGGGAACGTGGCCGACGAACCGAACCTGCTGGGCGACTTCCTGCGCGCCCGCCGCGAACTCGTCACCCCCGAACAGGCCGGGATCCCCGTCCACGGCGTGCGGCGGGTTCCCGGCCTGCGCCGCGAAGAGGTCGCGATGCTCGCCGGCATCAGCGCCGACTACTACCTGCGCCTCGAACAGGGCCGCGACCGCAGGCCGTCGGTCCAGGTGCTCGATTCGATCGCCCGTGCGCTCCAGCTCGACGAGGAGATGACCGCCTACCTGGTCGGGCTCGCCACCGACAAGCCCCGGCGCCGGCGTCGGCCGGCCAGGGAGACGGTGCCCGCCGGCACCGCCAAGCTCCTTGGGACACTCCCGCTGCCCGCGTTCGTGGAAGGGCGCTACTTCGACGTCCTCGCCGCCAACCCGCTGGCCACAGCGTTGTCGCCACGTCTGGCGCCGGGCGGCAACCGGCTGCGGGACGTGTTCCTCGACGCGGGCGAGCGGGCGCTCTTCCCCGACTGGGAAAGCGCCACCGAGGAGCTGATCGCGGGCTTCCGCCAGTCGGTCGGCACCGACATCGACGACCCCCGCTTCGTCGAGCTCGTCGGCGAGCTGTCCCTCGCCAGCCCCCGGTTCCGGCGCCTCTGGGCCCGCCACGACGTGCAGCCGCGGCAGGGCGCGGTGGTGCGGTTCGACCACCCCCAGGTCGGCCGGCTGGTGCTGCACCGGGAAAAGCTCGTGGTCACCACCAGCAGCACTGATGGGATGATGCTGGTCGTGTACCACGCCGACGCGGGCAGCGACGACGCGGACAAGCTCGCGCTCCTCGCCTCCGCCGCCCTGCCGGCACCCGCGCCGGATCACTCCTTCGGCTGAAAGAGGTGCGCGGCCGCGGATGGCGGCGCACCCTTTCGTCCATGGCGTTCGGAAAAGCCGCCGCCGTGGCGGCTGTCCTGATCACGGCTGCCGCGCCGGCGGCCGGGGCCGAACCCGCCCACGGGGAGCAGGCCTTCACCGTCAGCGGCACGTTCACCGCGCCCGAGGGGATCACCTCGGTGTTCGTCGCCGTGTGGGGCGCAGGCGGCGGGGGTGGCGAGGCGAACCCCGGCGGCGGCGGGGGAGCGGCGTGGTGCTCCGTCGCGGTCACCCCGGCCGCCGAGTACACCGTCACCGTCGGTGTGGGCGGGCCGGCCGGGGAGCCGGGCAGCGACTCCAGCGTCGGCGTCGCCGGAAGCCCGGCGCTCGTCGTGGCGCACGGCGGTGCGGCCGGGACCGCCGAGGCGCCGGGCCGGGGCGGCGCCGCCGAT
>NZ_AFWY03000032.1:0-87514 GCF_000231075.2 Amycolatopsis sp. ATCC 39116
CCGCCGGGCGGCCACACGCGGCGGCGGCCAGTTCGGCGGCGCGCCGCGCCTTGGCCGGTCCGGCGGGCTCACCGTCAGCGGACCCGGCCCCGGCACGAACTCGGCGCGCGTCACCGCGCCGGGCACCGGCAGCGTGACCAGCCCGCGGCAGCGGCGGCCGCGGTCGCGGAAGACGCCCTGCAGGATCTCGCCGTGGTGCCCGGGCGCGTGCCCCACACCGCTCACGCCGCCGCCCGGTACCGGTACAGCGTGGTGGGCGCCGCGCTGAACTGCGAGAACGGGAACGGCTCCGCGGACAGCGCGCTGACCCCGTCGCCGAGGAACGCGCGGGCCACCGCGCTGCCGGTCTGCGCGTAGACGACCAGCGGCACGGACCGCTCCCGGCACCGGCGGACGATCTCGTCGAACGTCCCGTTGCCCAGGGTCATGCCGGTCGCCACGACCGCGTCCGCCACGCCGAGCACCTCCCCCATTTCCGGCGTCACCGGATCACCCCACTGGGTGCGGCGCAGGTTGAGGTCGCACGGCAGGCAGGTCCCGCCGCGCTCGCGGATCGCCGCGACGAGCGGGTTCACCACGCCGATGAGGGCGACCCGCGCGCCGGGAGCGATGTCCAGCAGCCCGGCGATCGCCGCGTCCCTGGCGTGTGCCCGGACCTCGGGGGTGCCGGCGGGCAGGACGACCGGCTCCGCCGCGGTCTGCGCCTCGTGCGGCGCGGCCGCCGACAGGTGGGCGTCCAGCGCGGCGATCCGCAGCGGCACGGACTCCTGGCGCAGCAACTCCGCCAGCGGCGCCCCGGAGTACTCGGCGCACACCTCCGGTGTCAGCTGCCCGGTCTCGAAGGCGCACGCGCCGAACGCGGCGCCCAGCCGCACCAGGACGTAGGAGTTGCGGTAGGTCACGTCCCCGCCGGCCAGCCGGGTGCCGTGGTGCAGCCAGAAGACGCTGGTGGCGGTCAGCTCCGCCGGGTCCGGGCCGTGCTTCCCGGCGAGGACTCCGGCGGTCAGCGCGGCGACGGTGGTCACGCCGCCTCCAGCCGGAACAGGTAGGTGAGCACGCCGTCCCCCCAGTCGTGGCGGTGCGCGACCTCGGTGGCGAACCCGTGCCCGGCGGCGTCCCGCACGATCGTGCGCAGGTCCGCGGTGTTGGACACGATGAGGAACACCTGCCCGCCGGGCGCGAGCAGGTGCCGTCCGGCCAGCTGCGCGAAGAACCGCTCCAGCAGCGGGGCGCCCACGCACACGTTGCGCACGACGTCCGGGTCGTCGCTCACCGTCTGGCTCACCGCGGGCGGGTTGAAGGTGATCACGTCCAGCCGCACGCCGTCCGGGAACCCGTCGAAGAGGTCGGCGACCACCGGCACGAACCGGGTGCCCGGCCGGGTGCCCACGATGCGTTCGTAGTGCCGCCGCGTGGTTTCGACGCTGTCCGGGTGCACGTCGATCGCGTAGACCTCGCGTGCCCCGCGCACGCCGGCGGCGACGGCTTCGACGCCGAGCCCGCTGCCCATCGCGGCGTAGACGCGGCCGCGGACCTCGATGGTGCCGTCCAGGACCCGTTCGTGGATCATCCGGCTGGTCGCGCCGGGCAGGAACACGCCCGGCGGCGCGGTGAACTCCCACCCGCGCCAGGTGTAGGGGCGGGTGGTGCGCAGGTCGCCCTTCGGCTGGTTGAGCGCGATGATCCGCTCGGCGGGCAGGGGCGGCGGGAGCCGGTCGATCAGTGCGGTGTCCACAGTGTCCATTTCGCTGTCCGTTCCGGTCTTTCGTCAGCGTCCGAGCGATCGCAGGTAGCCGGCCAGTTTCTCGGCGGCGTCGAGGTTGCGCGGGCCGCTCACGGCCTCGCCGTAGTCCAGCACGTGGAAGCGGTTCTCCCGCACGGCGGGGCTGTCCGCGAGCGGTGGGAAGGACTTCAGGAAGGCGATCTTGTCGGCGACCGGCCGGTCGCCGTAGTCGACGACGGCGATCACCTCGGGCTGGGCCCGCACGACCGGTTCCCAGCCGATCGTGGTCCAGCGGGCGTCCAGGTTCCCGGCGATGTTGCGGCCGCCCGCCAGCGACACGATGGTGTCCGGCGCGGCCTGATTGCCGGAGGTGAACGGCTGATCGGTGCCGGAGTCGTAGATGAACACCCGCGCGGGCTCCCCCGCCGGCGCGTTCGCCCGCAGCGCCGCGGCGCGGGCCTGCAGGTCCGCGACGAGCGCTTCGGCCCGGTCGGGGACGTGGAAGATCTGCCCGATCTGGCGCAGGTCGGTGTAGAGCGCCTCCAGCGGCGGCACCTTGACCGGCCGGTCGCCGTAGTTGAAGCAGCTCTCGGTGTGCTGGTAGCTGCGGATGCCGACACCGTCCAGTTTGGCCGGTGTGATGCCGCGGGCCTCGCTGAAGCCGGAGTTCCAGCCCGCCAGGACCCAGTCGGCCTGCGCGCCGACCACGGTTTCGAAGCTGAGCACGTCGGTGCTCAGCGTCTCCACCGCGCGGTAGTCGTCGACGTACGGCGAGCGCGCCACGGCGGGTTCGGCGGTGCGCGGCATGACGATGCCGCGCATCCGGCCGGCCAGCCCGAGCGCGAACATCTTCTCGGTGCTGCTCATGTCGTAGGCGACCGCGCGCTGCGGCAGCGGGTAGGTGATCGCGTGCCCGCAGTTCTCGACGGTCACCGGCGCCGGGCCGGTGTCACCGCCGGGCCGCACCTCGGCGCCGCACGCGGTGAGACCCAGCGCGACCGTCACGAGCACGGCTGTCCAACGCCCTCTCACGGGTTTCCTCCTCGATCGGTGAACGTCCAGAGCAGTTGCGGGGCCCCGGTGACCGGGTGGGTCACCAGGACCGGGGTCACGCCGAAGACCCGGCGCACGAGGTCCGGGGTGAGCACCTCGCCGGGCGGGCCCGCGGCCGCGAGCCGCCCGTCGTGCAGCACCGCCACGCGGTCGCAGGTGGCCGCGGCGAGGTTGAGGTCGTGCAGGGCGACCAGCACGGTCAGACCGCAGGAACGCAGGAACGACAGCAGTTCGACCTGGTGCCGCACGTCGAGGTGGTTGGTCGGCTCGTCGAGGACCAGGATGCGCGGTTCCTGCGCGAGGGCGCGGGCGATGAGCACGCGCTGGCGTTCGCCGCCGGACAGCGACAGGATGCCGCGCCCGGCCAGGTGCGCGACGCCGGTCCGCTCCAGGCAGCGGTGGACGAGGTCGCGTTCGCGCTCGCTCAGCGCCCGGTTGCCGGGGTGGTGCGGGAACCGGCCCATCGCGACCACGTCGGCGACGGTGAAGTCCAGGTCGGTGCCCGCCTCCTGGGTGACCGCGGCGACCAGCCGGGCGCTGTCCCGGTTGGACAGTCCACTCAGGTCTGTGCCACCCACGAGGACGGCGCCGGCGCTGGGCGTCAGCGCCCGGTAGACGCACCGCAGCGCGGTGGACTTGCCGCTGCCGTTCGGGCCGACCAGCCCGACCACCTCGCCGTCGCCCGCCTTGACGCTGAGCGCGTCGACCAGTCTGCGTCCGGCGGCCTCGACGGTGACCGCATCGAGGGCGAGGTCCATCAGCGGCCCCCGAACAGGTAGCCGCGGCCGCGCAGCAGGGCGACGAACACGGGCACCCCGATGAGCGCGGTGATCACCCCGAGCGGCAGCTCACGCGGCGCGAACAGGGTGCGGGAGGCGAGGTCGACCCAGATCAGGAAGATCGCCCCGGCCAGTGGCGCGAGCACGAGCACCCGCCGGTGCCCCGGTCCGGCCACCATCCGCACCAGGTGCGGCAGGACCAGACCGACGAACCCGACCGCGCCGCTGACCGCGACCAGCGCGCCGGTCACGACCGCGGTGAGCAGGAACAGCTCCCGCCGCAGGGCATCGGCGTCGAGACCGAGGCTCGCGGCGGACTCGTCGCCCAGCGCCAGCACGTCCAGCGCCCGGCTGCGCCGCAGCAGCACCACCACGGCCAGCGCGACCGCGGCCACCGCGACCGGCAGCGCGCCCCAGGTGGCGCCACCGAGGCTGCCGAGCAGCCAGAACAGCACCGAGCGGGCGGCCTCGCCGAACGGCGCGAAGAACACGATCACGCTCATCACCGCCTGGAACCCGTAGGCGAGCGCGACACCGGTGAGCACGAGCCGCAGCGGGGTGAGCCCGGCGCGGCCACGGGCGGCGACGTACACCAGCACCGACGCGGCGAGCGCGCCGAGGAACGCCGCCGCCGACAACGCGTACACGCCGAGCGCGCCGAACAACCCGAAGGACACCACCGCGCTGGCGCCGACCGACGCGCCGGAGGAGACGCCCAGCACGAACGGGTCGGCGAGCGCGTTGCGGACCATCGCCTGCACCGCCACCCCGATCACGGACAGCCCGGCGCCGACGACGGCGGCCAGCAGCACGCGCGGCGTGCGGACCTGCCACACGATCGAGTAGCCGGTCACCTCGTCCGCGCCGATTTCGCCGCCGGTCAACGCCGCCGCGAGGTACCGCAGGGTGTCCGGTAGCGGCACCACGGTCGGTCCGAACGCGACTCCGGCCACGACGGACACCACGAGCACGACGACCAGCACGGGCACCGCGAGCGCACCCGTCACGGCACGGGCCGGCGGCGAACCGGTCACGGCGACCGTCACGAGTACCCCCCTTGTCGTTACCACCGGCGGAGGACGGAGGCCCGAGCAGCTGACTCTCCGTGAACCGGACCCGATATTACAAACGATAATCATTTTCGTCTAGAGTTCGATGCCGGACATCCAGCGCGACCGAGGAGGAACTCCCCCGCCGTGACCACTCCCGTCCTGCGTGACCCCGCGTTCCTGCGCCTGTGGTGCGGCACCACGGCCTCCGGGCTGGCGACCTGGGCGCTGCCGTTCGTCCTGGGCCTGGCCGTCCTGGACTCCTCGCTCACCCCGGCCGGACTGGGCGTGCTCCTCGCCGCGCGCACGATCGGGTTCCTCGCGGCCGTGCCGGTCGGCGGTGTGCTGGCGGACCGGTTCCCGCGACGGCGGGTGGTCGCCGTCGCCGGAGCCGCGGCGGCCGTGGCGAGCCCGGTCATCGGGGCCGGGCTGCACGGATCCCTCGCCGTGGCCGTCGTGGCGGCCGCGGTCGCCGGGGCCGGGCAGGGCGCGTGCCGCCCGGCGTTCCAGGCGCTGACCGCCGAAGTGGTCGCCGAGGCGGGACGGCAGCGCGCCAACGCCGCGATCACGCTGTCCGTGCGCGTGACCACCCTGGTCGCGCCGAGCCTGACCGCGCTGCTGGCGACCGTGCTGCCCGTGCCGGCCCTGCTGTGGGGCACCGGGCTGCTGTGGCTGGCCGCCGCGCTTGTCCCGCCCGCCGGGCGCCCGCTCACGGCGGCCCCCACCGCCCGCGCCTCGTTCGTCACCGAGTTCGCCGACGGGATCCGCGAAGCCCGCCGCCACCCGTGGTTCGTCGCCGGGCTGTTCGCGCTCACCGCGGTGATCGCCACCGGCTACTCGGCGACCGGGGTCGCACTGCCGCTGGTCAGCCGCGACCGGTACGGCTCGGAAGCCGTGCTCGCCGCCGCCACGACCGCCTACACGCTCGGCGCGCTGGGCGGCGCGCTGCTGCTCGCGCGGTGGACGCCCCGGGCGGCGGGCCGCACGGCGCTGGCCGGACTGGCCGCTTACGCCGTCGCCCCGCTGAGCCTGCTGCTGCCGGTGCACCCGGCGGTGGTCGTCGCGGCCTACGCGGTCGCCGGTGTGGGCATCGAACTGTTCAACGTCCCGTGGTTCACCGCGATCCAGCGCGAGGTCGAGCCCGGCAAGCTCGCCCGGGTGTCCGCTTTGGACTTCCTGCTGTCCTACGGTCTGGCGCCGGTCGGTCTCGCGCTCATCGCGCCTGCGATGGCGGAATTCGGCGCCGGGCCGGTGCTCAGCGTGTGCGCGCTGGTGTGCCTGCTCGCGCCCGCGGCGGCCGCGCTGGCGCCCGGGACGCGACATTTCGCCCAGCCGCGTGACCGTCTCTGAACTGGTGCTCGTCGTGCGGGGATGATTACCCTACGAGAAGAAGCCAGGCCAGACAGGGCTGACGGGGAGGAGAGTCATGAGCCACCCGGCGCGCAACTCCACCGGTGCCGTGAGCACGGCCGTTCGCCGCGGGGCCCGGGTCCCCGCGCAACGGGCCGCGCCCGGAGCCCTGCGGCTGCAGGTGTTCTGGCCCCTGCCGGGGATCGCCGTGCTGAAGGTCGCCGGCGACATCGACGTGGCCACCGCGGCTCCGCTCAACCGCGCGCTGGAGGAACTGACCGCGCACCGGCCACGCGTCGTGGTGGTCGACCTCGGCGGGGTGGACTTCCTCGGCTCCGCCGGCCTGGCCGCGCTCGCCCAGGCGGGTGAACACGCCGAGATCCGGGTGGTCGCCCCGACGCGGCAGACCGCCCGGCCGCTGGCGATCACCGGTCTGGACCAGCGGCTGCCGGTCTACACCACCCGCGACGAGGCGCTCACCGGCTGCTGAACCGCGTGCGGGCCCGCAGCTCGCGCTCGGCCCACAGCACCCCGCGCGGTCCGGTGCCCCACCGGGTGCTGATCGCGTCGAGCACGCCGGTGCCGATGCCCGGCTCCGGCGCCCCGCCCACCCCGTCGACCTCCACCCGCAGCACGTCCCCGGTGCGGCTCAGCCGGACTTCGAACGGCGGGAACCCGGTGGCGCACGCCGACGCGGCCAGCTCGTCCACGAGGAGCACCACGTCGATCACGACCGTCGACGGGCAGTCGGCGAGCATCGCGCGCACCCGCCTGCGCAGCGGCGCCAGCCCTTCCGGGCCGTCGAGCCGCACGGCCGTGGCCGGCGTGCGCTCGTCCAGTGAGTCGGTCAAGGACCCGGACACCTCCGCTGTCTCGTCAACGGCCGCCGTCGCTACCCACGCGCGGATTCATCAAACCTTGGACCGAATGAAATCACGCGGCCGGGCCGCGCGCACCACACGGACGGGCGCACTCGGCCACCCGGACGGCGGATCGCGGCTCTACGAACCGTGGGTGTCAGGCCGGCGCGGGCGGCTCCGGCTCCGGCGGCCCGAGGGCGTCGTCGATGGCCTGTTCCACGATCGTGTCCATGGTGCCGAGGTAGGTCGCGCCGACGTGGTTGTCGTCGAGGTAGACCAGCACGTTGCCGATCACCGGCGGGCAGACGGCCTCGTCGCAGTAGTAGTCGCTGAAGTCCAGGAACGACACGTTCGGGGGAACGTCGTCGAGGAACAGCCAGGGCGGCTCGTCGGCGTAGAAGTCGGCGCGCGGCGGGTTGCACTCGGGGGCGTCCGCGCCGCGCAGCTCCACGCACTCCGACGGCGCGTAGTCGTAGCGGGGGTTGTCGCGCACGGCGAGCACCGGGATCCCGGCCGCCTCGATCTTCCGCCACTGCGCGACGAACCCCGGCGGCGTCCGCTCGGTCAGGCCGGCCCGCACGTCCCGGGTGGCGGTGGTGAACACCGCGTCCGGCCGCAGGTCCAGGATCTCGTCGGCGGCCGCGGCGTTCCAGTCCCGGCAGGCCTGGTCGTCCGGCTCGATCTCGGACTCGGTGGAGAACGGGCACCCGCCCCGCGACATCACCACCAGCTGCCAGTTCCGCCGCTGCGCCACCGGTTCCAGCGCCGCGATGAACTGGGTGGGGTGCGAGTCGCCGACGATGACCAGGGTCTTCTCCGGCGGGCCGTCCGGCGTCGTGGCGCACACCAGCAGTTCGCTGCCGCGCGGCGATTCGGTGCAGTCGTCGATCCAGGCCCAGTCGCCGGGCAGCTCGACCGGCGACGGCACGGGCGCCACGTCGGCGGCGCCGCGGTAGACGAAACCGGGCGTGCGGGCCAGCGCGCCCGGGTGGTCGAGACCACCGGCGGCGGGCGTCCCGGACCGGGCGAGGCCGGCGATCTGCCAGGCGCCCGCGGCGGCCAGCACGGGGATCATCGCCAGCACGGCGAACCGGTAGGCGCCGCGCACGGCCAGCTGGGACCGGCGCACCGGCGCCTCGACCAGGTGGTGGGTCGCCACCGCGAGCGCGAGCGACAGACCGATGACGAACGCGCCGCCGAGCAGGCCGACCTCGGTCCGCCCGCGGTGCACCAGGTAGAGCACCAGCACCGGCCAGTGCCACAGGTAGAGCGGGAAGCTGAGCTTGCCGAGCCAGGTCAGCGGCCGCGCGGTCAGCAGCCGGTCCGCGCCGGCGGGACTGCCGGTGGCGCCGGCGAGCAGCACGAACGCCGCCGAGGCGACCGGCCACAGCGCGGCGAAGCCCGGGAACACGGTGCCGACCTGCAACACGAGCCCGCAGGCGACGAGCCCGGCGACGCCCAGCCAGCCGAGCGCGATCCGCAGCGCGCGGGGCAGCGTGACCGCGTCGACGACCAGCGCGAGCAGCCCGCCGAGCGCGAACTCCCAGATCCTGGTGAGCGCGGAGAAGTACGCCAGCGGCTGGTTCGCCGCGGTCAGCCACACCGAGTACGCCAGCGACACGGCGGTCAGGACCAGCAGCGTGCCGGTCAGTGCGGCGCGCAGGCGTCCGCGCGCGGCGTAGGCGAGCGCGGCCACCAGCAGCGGCCACACCAGGTAGAACTGGCCCTGGATGGACAGCGACCAGAAGTGCTGCACCACGCTGGCGTCGCTGTGCCGGGCGAAGTAGTCCGCCGAGTTCGCGGCGAGCTGCCAGTTCTCCAGGTACAGCGTGGCGGCGACGACCTCGCGGATGGTGGCGAACCAGCGGGCCTGCGGCAGCACCATTGCGGCGGCCACGACCACCACGAGCAGCACGGTGAGCGCGGCCGGGAACAGCCGCGTGATCGTGCGGCCCCACAGCGCGCGGACGTCGATGCGGCCGCGCTGCCCGGCGCGGAACAGCTGGCCGGTGATCAGGAAGCCGGTCAGGAAGAAGAACACGTCGACGCCGCCGGAGATCCGGCCCAGCCACACGTGGTAGACGACCACCAGGACGCAGGCGAGCGCGCGCAGGCCTTCGATCTCGGGGCGATACCGCTTTTCGGGGATGGACCGGGTGCGCGGGTGGGGCGGGGTCATCGGCACCTTTCCTCACTCGGCGTCCCGGGCGAGACCGAGGTTACCCATGGCCGTTCCCGGCTCCGGCTAGGGTCGGCAGGATGCGGACCGACGTGATCGAGACCTTCCCGCGGGTGGCCGTGCCGCTGGACGGGCGGCGCGCGGCGGCGGTCGCGATCGTGGTGTCGGGCGGCGAACCGGTGATCTGGCTGACGCGGCGCGCGACCGGGATGCGCGCCCACCCCGGGCAGTTCGCGCTGCCCGGCGGCCGGGTCGATCCGGGCGAGGACGCGGTCGGCGCGGCGCTGCGGGAGCTGGAGGAGGAACTCGGCGTCACCGCGACCCGCGCGGACTGCGTCGGCCTGCTCGACGACTACCCGACCCGCTCGGGTTACGTGATCACGCCGGTGGTCGTGCGGCTGCCCGGCGAGGTGCCGCTGCGGCCGAACCCGGACGAGGTGGCGCACGTGCACGTGATCCCCGTGCCGGACCTCGCGGTCGAGCCGCGGTTCCTGACGATCCCCGAGTCGGACCGGCCGGTGATCCAGCTGCCGCTGGCCGGGCACCTCGTGCACGCGCCGACGGCCGCGGTGCTCTACCAGTTCCGGGAGGCGGCGCTGTACGGCCGCGCCACCCGTGTCGCCCACTTCGAGCAACCCGTGTTCGCCTGGCGGTGACGTGCCGTTTCCGCGCGCCGCGGCCGGGTACGCCGCGGGGGACGGAGGGAGAGCGACGTGCGGATCGGGTACAAGCTGGCCGCCGAGGCGTTCGGGCCGAAGGAGCTGGTCCGGCAGGCGGTGGCCGCGGAGCAGGCGGGCTTCGACTTCGTGGAGATCAGCGACCACTTCCACCCGTGGCTGGACAACCAGGGGCACTCGCCGTTCGCGTGGACCGTGCTGGGCACGATCGCGGCGAAGACCGAACGGATCGGGCTGGCGACCGGGGTGACCTGCCCGACGGTGCGTTACCACCCGGCGATCATCGCGCAGGCCGCGGCGACTCTCGCACTCGTGTCCGACGGCCGGTTCACGCTCGGTGTCGGCGCGGGCGAGCGGCTCAACGAGCACGTGGTGGGGCCGGGTTTCCCGGAGACGGTGCCCGGGCGCCACGAGCGGCTGCGGGAGGCGCTGGAGATCATCCGGCTGCTGTGGCGGGGCGGCTACCAGTCCTACGAGGGCAAGCACCTCACCCTGGCCGACGCGCGGGTGTTCGACCTGCCCGACGAGCTGCCGCCGATCGCGGTCGCCGCGAGCGGCAAGGAGTCGGCCGAACTGGCGGGCGAGCTGGGTGACGGGCTGTTCGCGACCGAGCCGAAGGCGCACGTCGTCTCGCACTACACCGCGGCGGGCGGCGACGGCCCGCGGTACGCGGAGGTGCCGATGGCGTGGGCGGAGGACCCGCACACGGCCGCGCGAGCCGCGCTGGAGACGTCGCGGTGGGCGCTGACCGGGTGGAAGGTGATGAGCGAACTGCCGAACCCGGTGAACTTCGCGGCCGCCTCGGCGACCGTGCGCGAGGAGGACGTGCTGGGCAAGTTCGCGTGCGGCAACGACGTCGACCGGTACGTGGAGGTGGCGCAGCCGTTCGTCGACGCCGGGTTCGACCACCTGGTGATGCAGAACGCGGGGCCCGACCCGGACGGGTTCCTGGAGTTCTTCCAGCGTGAGCTGGGCAAGCGGATCCGGTCGCTGACGCCGGGCTGACCGGCGTCCGGTGGGGGCTGCCGGGCCCCCACCGGATGTGCCTCAGTTCCGGTTCGCGGGCTCCGCGATGCTCACCGCGCCCGGCTCCTCGGCGCCGGCCTCGCGGACCTGCCACTTGTCCAGCCCGCCGCCGAGCCGGTCGGCGTAGTGCTCCGCCGCCGCCTGGGTTGGGAACCGGATCTCCTGTGCGCGTGACACGTGCGTGATCTTGTAGGCCATCACTACTCCCCTGCCCCTGTCGTCCTGGTGCGGCCCGTCACTCCCCGACCGGCCGCGTCGAACACTAGAACACCTGTTCGAGTGCACGCAAGCCGACACGCCGGGGAACGCGCCGGAAAATTCGATCGTCTATTGTGGACGGTCGGTTCAGCGGAATAGTGGCTGGCCAACGGCATCCTGCCCGCCGAACTCCTGGAGAGTCTCACCCGTGGGGGTCATCACCCTGGCGGTGAGGGCGTCCCGGTAGTGCCGCTCGACGGCCAGCTCCTTGCGCGCGGCCGCGAAGCCGCACAGCCGGAGCAGCCGGTCGCCCACCTCGGTCGCGGTCTCCGCCCCGGCGAGCCTCGCCTGCGCGGCGCGCACCCGGGCGTCCGCCCGGCCTCCGGCGACCGCCGCGACGGTGTCGTCGCAGAACACGCGCAACAGGTCGGCCCTGGCGCGCAGCGCGGCGAGCTCCCGGCTCTCCGGCACGCGCCCGGCCGTGTCGGCGAGCATCGCCTCGGTCAGGCCGAGCGAGAACGCGGCGCCGAGCACGAGGAAGACCGGGAGCGCGTGGTCCAGGCCCTCGGTCACCACGGCGTCGGCGGGGACCTCGACGCGGTCCGCGGTCATCGACGTGGCCGCGCAGCCCCGCAGACCGAGACCGTCGAACGGAGCGCCGGCCCGCAGACCCGGCGTGTCGGCAGCGACCAGCGCGGCGGCCGAGCCGTAGCACCACACGTAGCTGTCCGCCTCGCCCGCCGCTGTGACCCACGTCTTGGTGCCGTCCAGCACGACGGCGCCGCCGGTCCTCGTCACGGCGCACCGGTCGCCCGGCTCGCCGAGCGCGAGCGTCGCCAGGTGCTCGCCGCGGGCGATGGCGCCACGCAGCGACGGCGGGCCGTGCGCCTCCACCACGGCCGTGGCCGCGTAGTGCGTCAGCAGGACCATCGCGGTCGAGCCGCACACGCCGGCCAGCCGCTCGATCACGCGCGCGGTCTCCGCGAGACCCGCTCCCCCGCCGCCGACCGCGGTCGCGCTGGCCAGTCCCAGCAGCCCGATCTCGCCGAGCGCGGTCACCGCGGAGCGCGGGAACCGCCCGGCGCGGTCCACCTGGTCGGCCTGCGGGGCGATCGTGGACTCGAGGACCGAGCCGAGCAGGACGGTGTGGTCGAGCGCCACCGGCCACCACCTAGCGTGCGGAATCGGGAACAGCGCGTTACTACCCCGCAGGCCTGGCCGGAAACGCCGCGCGGGCGGTCAGCCGCCGTCGACGGTCACCGGCGTCAGGTGCCTCCGGAACCAGTCCCTGGCCAGGCACGCGGCTTCGTCCAGTGCGCCGGGCTCCTCGAACAGGTGCGTGGCCCCGGGCACGACCGCGAGGTGCGCCTCGCCGCGGAGCTGGGCGCGCGCCTTCCGGTTCAGCTCCAGCACACCGGTGTCGAAGGCGCCCGCGATGAACATGGTCGGGGTCCGGACCCAGCCGAGGCGCTTCGCGGCGAGGTCGGGCCGCCCGCCGCGCGCCACGACCGCCGCCACCTCGACCCGGTAGTCGGTGGCCGCCAGCAGCGCCGCCGCGGCCCCGGTGCCCGTGCCGAAGTAGCCGACCGGCAGCCCGGTCCGCGCGCGCACCCACCGCGTCACCTCGACCAGCCGGCTGGCCAGCAGCTCGACGGCGAACACGCGTGCCCGGTCGGCCTCCTCGCTCGGGGTCAGCAGGTCGACCAGCAGCGTGGCGATGCCGGCGCGGTGCAGGGGCTCCGCGGCCGAGCGCGCCCGCGGACTGTACCGGCCGCTGCCGCTGCCGTGCGCGAACACGACGATCCCCGCCGCGCGCTCCGGCACCGTCAGCCGCCCACCGAGCGGCACCGCCCCGGCGAAGACGGTGACCTCCTCGTCGCCCGTCACCGGATCCGGGTCCCCGGTTTCGCCTGCCAGCAGCCGCGCGACCTCCTCGTCCGGGGTCTGCATGAAGTCCTCGTACCACTGCCCCACCGCGGTGAACGCCGCCGGGCACTCCAGGCACACCACGTCGTCGGCGTCCTCGCGCAGGGCCTCCACCGCCTGGCGAGCGCCGACCGGCACCGCGACCACGACCCACGCCGCGCCCGCCGCCCGCGCGGCCGCCACCGCGACGCGCGCGCTCGAGCCGGTGGCCACCCCGTCGTCGACGACGATCGCGGTCCGGCCAGCCAGCGGCGTCCGCGTCCGTCCGGACCGGAAGCGCGCGGCGCGACGGTCCAGTTCGGACCGTTCCGCGGCCTCCACCGCGGCCAGTTCCGCCTCGCTGATCCCGAACCGCCGCACCAGCACGGGGTTCACCAGGCGCAGCCCGCCCTCGCCGATCGCGCCCAGCGCGAGTTCCGGCTGGAACGGCAGGCCGAGCTTGCGCACCAGGAGCACGTCGAGCGGCGCGCCGAGCGCGCGCGCCACCTCAGCCGCGACCGGCACGCCCCCGCGCGGCAGCCCCAGCACCACCGCGTCGCTGCCTCGCCACCGGACCAGCCGCGCCCCGAGGCGACGGCCGGCGTCCCTCCGGTCGGTGAACGGCATCGGAGCACCTCCTCCGCGAAGTTCTCCGGCGACCGTAGCGGCGTCCCCGCCCCGCGGCGAGAGTCGTAGGACCTCACTGGGCCGAACGGCGGCCCCGGAGCGGCCGGGCACGTTCCGTGGTCAGTGGGTGGGCTCGCGCCGGGGGTCTCGCACCGGCGGCCGGGCGGAACGGCGGTGCGTGGTGGCAGCCGAGCTGCACTGCCCTACCTCGCCGCCGGATGCCCCGGACGGGTGCCATCGTCGGGTGGCCCCTCCGGAAGCGACCATTCCCGGCCCAGTGGACTGGCGCCAGGGCCGCGCACCGTAGCCACGCGGCGCGCGACCGCGCGCAACGGCGGCACAGGCGAGGGGCAGCAGCGGCAACCAAGCCGCACCAATCCCCCGAGACGGGCGACACCAGCGAGCGGCCAGCCCAGAGGCGACCATCCGCCGCCCAGTGGCCCGCGCCGCCACCGCCCGCCGGAGCTCTCGCACCGGCAGCCGAGCGGGCACACCGGCGGAGCGCGGCCGAGCGGCAGCAGCGGCGACCAGGCCAACCTGGTCGCCTGCGCCGCCCGGACGAGTGTCCGAGGCGACCGTCCCCGGCCGGGCTGAACACCCCCTCCTGAGGCGCTCGCGGCGAAATCCGCTCCGCGATCATCCACTGCGGCCCGCGGTTACAGTTGTGGTGTGGACACCGTGGTGGCCGCCGGTGGCGGCAAGCTTCGCGGATTCGTCACGGCCGACGGCCTTGCCGAGTTCCGCGGCGTCCCGTTCGCGCGCGCGGCCCGGTTCGCCCCGCCGGAGCCCGTCGAGCCGTGGACCGGCATCCGCGACGCCACCCGCCACGGCCCGGTCAGCCCGCAGCCGCCGGTGCGGCCGGACGGCGTGATGGGCGTCCCGGCGGACGTGCCGGACCAGGACGAGGACTGCCTCAACCTGACGGTCCTCACGCCCGCCGCCGACGACCGCAAGCGGCCGGTCATGGTGTGGCTGCACGGCGGCGCCTACGTGACCGGCGCGAACTCGTTCGGGTTCTACGGCGGACACCGGCTCGTCACCGAGGGCGACGTCGTGTTCGTGGCGCCCAACTACCGGCTCGGCGCGCTCGGCTACCTGCGCCTGCCCGGGGTCTCGCCGGGCAACCTCGGCCTGCTGGACCAGCTCGCCGCGCTGCGGTGGGTGCGGGAGAACGCCGCGGCCTTCGGCGGGGACCCGGACGACGTCACCGTGTTCGGGCAGTCCGCGGGCGCGCACTCGATCGCGTGCCTGATGGCGCTGCCGGAATCGCGCGGCCTGTTCCGGCGGGCGATCCTGCAGAGCGCGCCGCTGGGCCTCCGCCTGGCCGGCGCCCGCACCGCGGCGCGCACCGCGCGGTTGTTCACCGCCGCGCTGGGCGCCGATCCGCGGACCGCCCCGGTGACGGAGGTTCTGCGCGCGCAGAACGAGACGATCGTGAAGGCCGCCGGCCCGGGCGGGCTGTACTCGGTGCCGCCGTTCTGCCCGGTCGCCGACGCGCCGCCGCTGCCGAGCGTCGCGCACTGGATGTCGCAGCGGGCGCGGTTCGCCCCGGACGTCGACGTGCTGATCGGCACCACGGCGGCGGAGATGAACTCGTTCCTCACCGGCAAACCGGGAATCGCGCAGCTGGAACGGTCCCCGGTCAGCGCGCGCGGGGTGGCCGCGCTGAAGGCCGGTGTGACGCGGTGGATGTTCGCGGCGCCGTCGCGGGCGTTCGCCGACCAGCTCGCCGCGCGCGGCGGGCGGGTGTACAGCTACGTGTTCGACTGGGGCGCGCCGTCCTCGCCCTACGGCGCCGGGCACTGTGTGGACCTGCCGTTCCTGCTGGGCGACGAGCCGGCGTGGCGGAACGCGCCCATGCTGGCCGGCGCCGAGTGGAGCGCGCTGACCGAACTGGGCCGCGAACTGCGCGCGGCGTGGCTGTCGTTCGCCAAGACCGGCACGCCGTCCCCGGGATGGCCGCGGCACACGCCGAAGCGGGCGCCGCACCGGCTCCCCTGAGGACATCCGGCGGAAATCCACCACAGGCTGCGCGGGTGGGTGGCCGGCGCGCCGCCGGCCACCCGCGCAGCCGGGGTCAGTCCCGCCGGTCCTGCTCCGCCAGGAAGCGTTCGAACTCCGCGCCCAGCTCCTCCGCGGTCGGCATCGCGGTCTCGTCGGCCAGCAGCGTCTTCTTCTCGTCCATCGCCTCGACGAACAGGTCGTACTGCCGCTCCAGCGCGTGCACCACGTCGGCCACCTCGTCGGATTCGGCCACCTGCCGGGCGATCTCCGCGTCGGTGCGGCGGGAAGCCGCGCGCAGCGCCTCGTCCGGCAGGGACAGCCCCGCCAGCCGGGTGATCGAGCCCAGCACGGTCAGCGCCGCCGCCGGGTAGCGGGACTGCGCGAGGTAGTGCGGCACGTGCGCGGCGAACCCGACGGCGTCGTGCCCGGCCTCGCCGAGGCGGAACTCCGTCAGGTTCAGCGCGCTGCCCGGCACCTCCAGCCGGTTGAGCACCGGGTCGTAGTCACCGATCAGCTCGCGCCGCGTGGCGTGCGCGGTCACCCCGAGGGGGCGCGTGTGCGGCGCGCCCATCGGGATCCCGTGGAACGACACGGTCATCCGCACGTCCCAGCGCTCCACGAGCGTCCGCACCGCGGCCGCGTAGCGCTCCCACAGCCCGTCCGGCTCCGGCCCGCTCAGCAACAGGAAGGGCGTGCCGACCTCGTCGTGGAACAGCCGCACCGCCAGCTCGGGTGTGTCGTAGCTCTCCCAGTGGTCGGTGTCGAACGTCATCACCGGCCGCCGCGCCCGGTAGTCGATCAGCCGGTCCACATCGAACCGGGCCACCACCCGGTTGTCCCAGTTCGCCTTGAGGTGCTCGCTCACCAGCGCGCCGGCGTGGCCGGCGTCCATGAAGCCGTCGAGCTGGTGCAACAGCACCGCCCCGCTCAACTCCGGGAGCTCCGAGTCCACCTCGTAGAGATCCGTCGGATCGAACACCACAGCCTCCAGCCTGTTCCGGGCACCTCTCTCCTCGACACTCAACGTAGCGAGGGCTGCGATCCATCCCGTCGAAGGGCTTACTTCCACCGGGTTACTGCGCCACTCGGGCGAAACCGGTTAAGAACAATGTTCAGGAATGCTAGGTTGGATCTCTCCGTCACGGCCGGTACACCGAGCGTGATCAACGTCGCCGCTGGACCACGAGGACCGCCCATGACCGCCGACCTGGCAGAGCACGCGCACCACCTGCTGCGCGCCATGGTCACCGACCCCTTCGGGGATTTCTCCCCGTCGGTGTACGAAACCGCCCGCGTCGTGGCGCTCCTGCCCGATCTGGCCGGGCACGCCGACCGCATCGCGTTCCTGCTGGACCAGCAGGCGGCCGACGGCGGCTGGGGCGGGCCGGACGGCTACGGCCTGCTCCCCACGCTCAGCGCCACGGAGGCGCTGCTGACGGAGTTCCGCCGCACCGGCGCGCCGTCCATCGCGGCCGCCGCGGAACACGGGCTGCAGGCGCTGACCACGCGGTGGGGCCGGGATCTGCGGGTGGGACTGCCGGACACGGTCGCGGTGGAGATCCTGGTGCCGTCGCTGGTGTCGGCGCTCAACGGGCACCTGGACGCGCTCGAGGCCGAGGAGATCGTGCCGGCCCGCAGCCGCCTGCCGCACCCCGAAGGCACTCACCCGGCGCTGCTGCACGGGATGCGCCGCCTGGTCGAGGACGGCCAGGCGCTGCCGGACAAGGTCCTGCACTCGCTGGAGGCGCTGGGCCCGGCCGCGCGCGGCGTCGGCTTCGCCCGTCCCGGCGACGACGGGCTCGGCTGCTCCCCCGCCGCCACCGCCGCGTGGTTCGGCACGGACGGCGCCCGCGCCCACCCCGGCGTGCGGTACCTGGAGAACGTCCAGGCGCGCCACGGTGGAGCGGTGCCGGTGGCCGCGCCGCTCACGGTGTTCGAGCGGTCCTGGGTGGTCTCCACGTTCGCCGACGCCGGCCTGGCCGTCGACGTCCCGGGCGAGGTGCTGGACGAGCTGGCCGCGGAGATCGGCCCGCACGGCGCGCCCGGCGGCGCCGGGCTGCCGCCGGACGCCGACGACACCGCCACCGTGCTCTACGCACTGGCCACGCAGGGCCGCCCGCACCCGCTGGACTGCCTGCGGGAGTACCACGTGGACGGTCACTTCTGCACGTACCCGGAGGAGCGCACCCCGTCGGTCACCACCAACGCCCACGTGCTGCAGGCGCTCTGTGCGCACGGACAGTCCGAAGTGGCCGGACGGGTGGCCGCGTGGATCGCGGCCCAGCAGCACCCGGACGGCAGCTGGACCGACAAGTGGCACGCCTCCCCGTACTACGCGACGGCGCGGTGCTTCCTGGCGCTGGCCGGCAGCGGGCACGGGGCCGCCGCCCGCGCGCGGGCGCTGCGGTGGATCGCGCGGACGCAGAACCCGGACGGCTCGTGGGGCCGCTGGCAGGGCACGTTCGAGGAAACCGCCTACGCCGTGCAGGTACTGGTGCGTGCCGGGGAACCGTGGGCGGACGAAGCCGCCGCGCGCGGGTGCGCGTTCCTGCTGTCCTGGGCGGACGCCGCGCACCCCCCGCTGTGGCACGACAAGGACCTGTACACGCCTGGCCGGATCGTGCGCGCGGAGGGCATCGCCGCGCTGCACCTGGCCGCCGCCCGGCCGCGGGTCGCGGCTCTGCTGACGCGGCTGGAGCCGGCGCCCGCCGAGCGGACGGGCTGAATGAACCGGGTCGAACTGGCGCTCGCCGTCGCCCCGCTGCCCTTCCTCGACGCGCACGCGGACGACCCGGCGGCGATGCTGGACGTGCGGGGCGGGCCGGCGCCGAAGATCCTGGTGTGGCACCACGAAACGCTCGCTTCGCTGTTCCGGCAGGACTCGCGCCTGCGCCACCCGGGCAGCCGCTCGCTCGGCCCGCTGCTCGGGCCGAAGTCGATGCTGTGGGCCGACGGCGCACGCCACGCGGCATACCGGAAGCTGCTCGGCCCTCCACTGCGCGGGCGGCGGCTGGAGGCCTACCACAGCCTCATCACCCAGGCCACCGCGTCGGCGATCGACTCGCTGGGCACGGGCGCGGTGTTCGGACTGGCCGCGTGGACGCGGCGGCTGGCCCTGGACATCGTCGCGCGGATCGTCCTCGGCGACGCGGATCCGGTGCTGCTGCGGGACGTCACGGTGTGGCTGGACCGCGCGCTGGGGTCGCGCCACCGCACGCTCGCCTACCGGCTCCTGCGCGGCGGGCTGCCCGTGTCGGGCGCGGAGCTGGACGCGCGGCTGGTCGCCGCCGCGAAGTCGGGCCGGGAGCCGCGGAGCCTGGTTTCGCCCCTGCTGACCGGGAACGGCCCGCTCGGCCCGGTGCCGGACGACGAGCTGCGCGACCAGGTGGTGTCGCTGCTGTTCGCCGGCCACGAGACCACCGCGTCGGCCACCGCGTGGACCCTGTACTGGCTGACCACGCGACCCGACCTGCGGGACGCCGTGCTGTCCGAACTGGACGCCACCACCGGCGACGGCTCCGATCCGGCGGAGGTCCCCGTGCTGCAGGCGGTGATCGCGGAGGCGCTGCGGCTGCACCCGCCGGTCGAGGTCGCGGGCAACCGGGCCCTGCCGGAAGCGGTGGACCTGCACGGCCGCACGCTGCCCGCCGGGACGGTGCTCACCCCCGCGATCTACCTGGCGCACCACCGGTCCGAGTACTTCCCGTCCCCGCACGCCTTCGACCCCGGCCGGTTCCTGGGCCGCCGCGGCGTGCCCGAGGGGTACCTGCCCTTCGGCGGCGGCACCCGGTTCTGCCTCGGCAGCCAGCTGGGGCAGCTGGAGATCCGCATGATCACCGCGGCCGTGCTGCGCCGCCGGGTCCTGCGGTGCGTCAACCCGCGGGCCGGGGTGGCGAAGCTGCGCGGGCACGCGATGGCGCCGTCGGCCCGGCTGCGCCTGGAAGTGGTGGCGTGCCGGGACTGACCGGGTGGCGCGACGTGGTCGTCGTGCACCGCCTGCGCTTCCCGCTGCCGTTGAGCTATCTGGCCTACGCGTGCTGGGGCGCGGCGTTCGCCGATCCGCGGCACCTGCTCAGCGGCCCGGTGCTGGTCACCGTGGCGGCGACGCTGCTGGTGCTGCTGGCCGCGCTGGCGCTGAACACCGCGGCCGATCTGCGCACCGACGAGCAGGACCGGGACAAGGCGGACCTGGCGGGCGCGGCGCGGCGCCTGGGCAGCAGGCGGATCTTCGGCTGGGCGGCGGCCGAGGCGACCGCGGCGCTCGCGCTGGCCGCGGCGGTGGCGGTGTGGCTGGGCCGCTGGGCGGCGCTGCTGGTGGTGGCGTCGGCGTTGTGCGCGCACCTGCTGTACAACCTGGAGCCGGTGCGGCTGAAGCGGCGCGGGTTCGCCGGCCCGGCCGTGTTCGGGGCCGGGTTCCTCGCGGTGCCCGGGCTGGCGTCGTACTTCGCGGTGCGGCCGGCGCTGGAGCGGTCGATGGTGCCGGTGCTGGCGGGGCTGTGCGTGCTCGCGTTCGGCCGCACGGCCTGGTTCTCCGCGCCGGATCACGCCGCCGACGCGCGGACGGGTGTCCGCACCCCGGGCGCGCGGTACGGTCCACGACGGACGCTGGCCGTCTCGTGCGGCGTCGTCGTGGCCGGGCTCACGCTGCTCGGCGTGGGGTTGTGGTGGCGGTACGGACCGGGCTGGGCCGTCGCCGGGGTGCTCGCGGAAGGCGCTTTCCTCGGCGGGATGATCGCGTTGACCGGCCCGGGCGGTTCGTTGTCGCGCATGCGGAAAGTCGCCACCCCGGTCGTGCTGGCCGGCGACCTCACCCTCGTGGCGATCCCGTTCCTGGCCTGACGGCCGCGGCGAGCGCGGCGATGTCGTCCGGGCTCACCCGGCAACAGCCGCCCACGTACGCGACGCCGGCGGCGAGCCAGTCCCGGACCAGGTCCGGCGAGAACCGCGGATCGCCGGTCCAGCCGCGTGCCCGCGCGTCCCAGGTCTCGCCGCTGTTGGGGTAGGCGATCACCGGTTTCCCGCTCGCCTCGCGCGCGATTTCCGCCGCCGCCGCGACGTCGCGGGGGTCGCAGCAGTTCACGCCCACCGCCACGATCTGGTCGTTGCCGCGCGCCACGGCGAAGGCCTCGGTCAGGGGCTGGCCTGCGCGCGTGCTCTCGCCCTCCACCGTGTACGACAGCCACGCCGGGACGTCCAGTCCTTCGATGGCGAGCAGCATCGCCTCGGCTTCGTCCACATCGGGCACGGTCTCGCAGGCGAGCAGGTCCGGCCCGGCCGCGGCGAGGATCTCCGCGCGGGGCCGGTGGAACGTGGCCAGTTCCGCGACGCTCAGTCCGTAGTGGCCGCGGTACTCCGACCCGTCGGCGAGCGTGGCGCCGTACGGCCCGATCGAGGCGGCGACCAGTTCGTCGCCGGTCACCCTCGCCTCACGGGCGAGCTCGACGCTCAGCTGCAGCAGCCGCACGGCTTCGTCCCGGTCCAGGCCCAGTTCGGCGAACCCGGCCAGGCTCGCCTGGTAGCTCGCGGTGGTCGCGACCGTCGCCCCGGCGCGGAAGAACGCCCGGTGCGCGGCGACGATCGCGGCCGGGTCGTCGGCGAGCAGCCGGGCGGACCACAGCTCGCCGGACAGGTCGTGCCCGCGCGCCTCCAGTTCGGTGGCCAGGCCACCGTCGAGCACGACGGTCACGGGCCCGCGCGCAGGAAGGTCAGCTCGCGCCACCACACGTCGGCGAGCACGTCCAGCGCCAGTTCGCGGTCGTGCCCGACCCCGCGGATCAGCCAGTGGTAGCAGGCCTGTTCCAGTTGCAGCACCAGCAACAGCGCGCGGGTCAGCCCGGCCTGCTCGTGCTCGCCGGTCCACTGTGCCAGGTACGGCGACAGCTCGCGGGCGGCGTCCACACCCCACTGGTAGTGCCGCGCCGCGACGCGCGGGTCGTCGGCGACCGCTTGCGTCAGGACGTCGATCTCCACCGCGTAGCGCGCCCAGAACGCCAGCACGTGCTCGTCCAGCCAGGCACGCACGCGGTCGCGCGTCAGTTCCGGGAACCGGGCGAGCATGCGGTAGAGCGCGGCGGTGTCCGGCAGGATCCGCTCGAACAACGCCGCCGCGATGTCGGCCTTGTCGCGGAAGTGCGCGTAGAAGGTGGCCCGGCTGCCGTTGGCGGCCGCCACGATGTCGGCGACCGTGGCGGCGTGGTAGCCGAGACGGGCGAAGACCTCGCGGGCGCACTCGAGGTAACGGTCGTGCGCTTCCCGCCACTGCTGCTCGCGGAACGTGTTCCGGGCAGGCGTGGAGATGCCGGTCATCACCCCATCGTAGTGCGCCCGCCGGGGGACGACACCTCCGCGCGTGCGGTTTCCCCTGCGGCTGCGCGGGATCCGCCTCCGGAGGCCGGGGCGGGCGCACGTCCCGCGGGCACGTGGAGCGCGCCCGCCCCGGCGAGGGGGAGGGTTGGAGCGGCACCCGGCGCCGGGGATCGGCCCGGGACAAAGGAGTCATCCCGGCGACGAGTGCCTCGCTCTAGACTGAACGAGCGAACTCGTGACGGAAACGAACCACCGTTGCACTTTCGGTGTACTTGCCGGGCCACGATGTGGTTACCCTGATCGTGTGGCCGCCGGGACGAACTCTCCGGGAGCCGCGACCGCCCACCAGTGGACGGGGCGGGAGGCGCGGCTGCTGCGGCACGCCCTTCGCCTGTCCGTGCGGGGGTTCGCGGCCTACCTCGGCGTCGCGGCGCGCACCGTCGCCAAGTGGGAGAGCGGCGGGACCTCCACGGTGCCGCGGCCGGACACCCAGGCGATCCTGGACACCGCGCTGGCCAGGGCCGACGACGGCGCCCGCACCCGGTTCGAAGTGCTGGTGACCGAGGCGCGCGAAACCGATCGCCGGCCGGAACCGGCCCCCCGCTACGACTACGAGGCCTGGACCGACGACCTGGACCGCACGGTGGCGTGCCTGGGGCGCCAGGAGTTCCGGCTCGCGCGCACGCTGCTGGACCGGTGGCTGGGCCGCTTCGAGCCGAACAGCTCGGACCGGCAGGGCATGTACCTCTACGGCCGGTCGCTGCGGCTGCTCGGCGAGGTGCGGCAGGACCAGGGCGCGCTGCGCGGGCCGCTGTCGGCCGAGCACGTCTACCGGCAGGCGCTGCGGGTGTTCACCGAGCTGGAGTCGCCGCGCCGGGTGGCGCAACTGGAACTGCAGCTGGTCGTGATCGACGAGATGTCCGGTCAGCTGGAGTCGGCCGCGGCCCGCTACCAGAGCCTGACCGACGACGAGCGGCTCAGCCCGCACGACCGCACGCGCGCGCGGCTGTGGGTGGGCACGGCGCTGAGCAAGGGCGGCCTGCACGAGACGGCGACCGAGCACATCGTGCCCGCGATCCGCGAGTTCGAAGCGCTGGAGGAGCCCGCGGACTGGTCGATCGCGCACCAGAAGCTCGCGCTGGCCCACCGCGGCGCGGGCGATCTCACCGCCGCCGGCCGCGCCATCGACGTGGCCCTGTCCAACCGCGTCGACGACACGCCGCTGCAGCAGGTGCGGCTGGACACTGCGCACGCGCACATCCTGCTCTCCGACACCGCCACCGCGGATTCCGGGCTCGCCATTCTGGAGCGGACCGCGCGCATTTCCACCCGCTACGGGCTCATGCACCAATTGCGCAGCATCGACGGCATTCGCCGCGGTTTCGAGTCCCGGTAAGAAGCCGATGCGGAAAGTGCTGCTCGACCGGGTGTGGGCCGACGCCGAACTGGTCTGGGAGTTCCACCGGCTGCGCCACCGCCCGAAGCCGTGCTCGGCCGCCGTGGCGCTGGGCTGCAACGACCTCGGCGTCGCCGCGCACGCGGCCGAACTGTACCACCGCGGCCTGTTCCCGGTCGTGGTGTTCACCGGTGGCAACAGCCGCGAGACCGTGCGCGCGTTCCCGCGCGGCGAGGGCGTGCACTACCGGGAGCGCGCGCTGGAACTCGGGGTGCCCGACGAGGCGATCCTGGTGGAGCCGAACGCGACCAACACCGGCGAGAACATCGCGCTGTCGCGGGAGGTCCTCGCCGCCGCCGGGGTCGAGGTGTCGTCGTTGATGCTGGTCTCGATGCCGTACATGGAGCGGCGGGCGTTCGCGACGACGCGGAAGGTGTGGCCGGAGGTGGAACCGGTGTGCGCGTCGGCCCCGGTGTCGCTGACCGAGTACGCGCTGCGGACCCAGCACGGCACCGAGCTCATCGACATGATCGTGGGCGATTTCCAGCGCCTGATCGAGTATCCCCGAAAGGGTTTCGCGATTCCGCAGAAAATTCCTCCGATCGTGTATTCGGCGTATCGGCGACTGGTGGCCGCCGGATTCCGCAGCCGCATGCTGTGATTCCATACGGGCCGTGCCCGAGACGCTTTCCTGCGCCGTCCATCAACCGAATCTCTTCCCCCGACTGTCCACACTGGCCAAACTGGCCCGCGCCGACGTGTGGGTCGTGCTCGACGACGTCCAGTTCAACGCCCGCGACTACCAGCACCGCGCCCGCCTCGCCGCGGCCGCCGACCCCGAGGCCCAGCGCTGGCTGACCGTGCCGGTGCACCGGCCACGCGGCCGGGACAGCCGGATCGGCGAGCTGCGCCTCGCCGACCCGGCCGCGACGCACCGCACGATGTCCCGCCTGGTGCGGCAGTACTACGGCCGCTGCGCGCACTGGGCGGAGACCGGCGAGATCGTCGAGGAGGTGCTCGCCGCGCTGGCGCTGAACGAGCACCTGGCGGTCGTGGCCGAGGTGTCGGTGCGCGCCATGCTGCACCGCCTCGGCTGGCGGGGCGACGTGCTGCGCAGCAGCGAGCTGCCCGCACGCGACGGGCGGTCCGAACGGCTGGCCGACCTGACCGCCGCGGTCGGCGCGAGCACCTACCTGTGCGGGCCGGGCGGCGCGAAGTACCTGTCGGAGCGCCCGTTCCTGGACCGCGGGCTCCAGGTGCGCTACCCGCCGCCGCCCCCGCTGAGCCGCGCACCCGGAATGCGCACCGCGAGCGCGCTGTGGGCGTTCGCCGCGCGCGGCCCCGCCGGGGTCCGGGACGCGCTCGCGACCGACTGCGTGCCCGCGCGCTGACCCAAGACCCCTTCTACACAAGGTAAAGACGATTCCGGCAACCGGGCCTTCACGGCGGCCCGGTTACCCTCGCCTCCCGTGCGCCCGTCTCGTGCCCTCCCCCGGTTCCTCGCCTTCTGCGCCGTCGCGGGTGTTCTCGTCGCCGGGGTCGTCGCGCCCGTCGCCCTGGGCGCGGGTGTGCTCTCCAACCAGGTCGCCGACGCGGTGGACGGGATCTCCGCGACGCTCGCGAACAGCGAGCAGCCGCTGGTGACCACGGTGACCGACCGCGACGGCACCCCGATCGCGACGTTGTTCGACCAGTACCGGCTCCCGGTCACCGCGGACGGGATCGCACCGGCGATGAAGGCAGCGATCGTGTCGATCGAGGACCGCCGCTTCTACGACGAGGGCGGCGTCGACGTGAAGGGCATGGTGCGCGCCGCGCTGCACGACTCCTCCGGCGGCAGCACGCAGGGCGGGTCGACGATCACCCAGCAGTACGTCAAGAACTACCTCATCAACGTCGTCGACCGGAACGACCGGGCGGCGCAGCTGGCCGACCAGGCCGACACGATCGCCCGCAAGCTGCGCGAGGCCAAGATCGCCGTCCAGCTCGGACAGACGGTGTCCAAGGAGGACATCCTCACCGGCTACCTGGACGTGGTGGAGTTCACCGGCAACGTCTACGGGGTGGGGGCCGCCGCGCACGCCTACTTCGGCACCACGCCGGACAAGCTGACCGTGCCGCAGGCCGCGCTGCTCGCCGGGATGGTGAACAACCCCAACCTCTACAACCCCTACACCCACCCGGACCAGGCCCTGAAGCGGCGCAACCTGGTGATCGACGCGATGGTCAGCACGAAGACCCTCACCCCGGCCGACGGCGCCACCGCGAAGGCCGCGCCGCTCGGCGTCCTGCCGGACGGCCCGGACATCCCGTCGAGCACCTGCTTCGGCGCGGCGCCGGACGCCGGGTTCTTCTGCCAGTACGCGGAGAGCTACCTCATCCAGGCCGGGTTCACCGCCGACCAGCTGGAGACGGGCGGGTACACGATCCGCACGACGCTGGACCCGGTGGTGAGCCGGATCGCGAAGGACGCCGTGGACGCCAACGTGCCGACCAGGCAGGACGGCGTGGCGAACACGCTCGCGGTCGTCCGGCCCGGCCAGGCCGGCCACGAGGTGCTCGCGATGGTCGCCAACCGCAACTACGGCACCGACCCCGCGCGGGGCGAGACGTCGACCAACATCGTGGCGGGGGCGAGCAACGTGTTCGGCGCCGGCTCGTCGTTCAAGATCTTCACCTCGGCCGCGGCGCTGGAGAGCGGGAAGGCGGGCCTGGACACCCCGCTGCCCAACCAGGCCGGCCAGTGCTTCACCCAGCCCGGCGCGAACCGGTACACGCAGCCGTACTGCGTGCAGAACGACGGGGTGGGCTACCCGGACCCGATCTCGCTGCGGGACGGGCTGGCCACCTCGCCCAACGTCGCCTTCGTCAACCTGGAGCAGCAGGTCGGCATGCCGGCCGTGCTGGACATGGCGCGGCGGCTGGGCCTGCGCAACACGCTGGCGACGAACGACGCGGGCGCGAAGCCCGATCCGTCGTCGTCGAACCCGCAGTACAGCCAGCCGCAGTCGCAGTACTTCCAGGACAAGCTGTCGTTCACGCTCGGCAACAGCCCGGTGAGCCCGCTGGAGATGGCGAACGTGTCGGCGACGCTGATGAGCGGCGGCACGTGGTGCCCGCCCAACCCGGTCCTGTCGGTCACCGACCGGTACGGGCACGACGTGCCGGTGCGGCAGCAGGCGTGCGAGCAGGTGGTGCCGCCGGGGCTGGCGGACTCGCTGCTGAACGGGCTGAGCCAGGACACGGTGTCGGGCACCTCCGCGGCGGCGGCTTCGGCGGCCGGGTGGCACCACGCGGACTTCGGCAAGACCGGCACGACGCAGCAGAGCGAGTCGGTCGCGTTCGTCGGCGGGGTCGACGACTACGCCGTGTCGTCCATGGTCTTCGCCGACGGCCCGCACCCGGCCGAGATCTGCCCCGGCACGCCGGTGCACCTGGGCTCGTGCGGACACGGCGCGTTCGGCGGCACGGTGGCGGCGCCGCCGTACTTCCGCGCGATGAACCAGATCCTGGGCAGCCGCCCGGACATCCCGATCCCGGCCGCCGATCCGGCGTACCTGCAGGCCCGCTCGTAGCCGGCGCGGGAGGCCGATCGTCCGGCCTCCCGCTTCCCCGCCGAGCGTGATCACTGGTCAGCCCGCGGGGTCCTGGCTCGGCAACCGGTCGTCGGCCATGGCGGTTCCCGTGCCCCGTCCGCCGACGAGCAGCATCGTGTCGAGCCGCCCGGTGACCGCCGCCGGCCGCCGGGCCCCGGTCAACCTCCTTCGCATCGTGGCGGTCAGGCCTGGACACAACCTAGCCACGCACCGGGGCCGTGTCGTAACCTCGCGTGAGTGGGCTTCGCGGAGGAGGCGCCGTCCGGCGGCGGGCTCGAGCCGGGTGAGCTGGTCGCCGGGCAGTACGAGGTCGACAGGTGCTTCGCCCGCGGCGCGTTCGGCTTCGTCTACCTCGCCCGCGACCGCAACCTGCAGGGCAAGCAGGTGGTGCTCAAGGGCCTGACCCGCCCGCACGACACGGCCGCGATCAAGCTCGCCGCGCACGAGAGCCGCGTCCTCACCGCGCTCGAACACCCCAGCATCGTGCGGATCTTCAACGTCGTCACCCACCGCGGCCTCAGCTACCTGGTGATGGACCACGTCGACGGGCCGACCCTGCGCAGCGTGCGCGACGCGGGCGGGCTGACGATCGCCGACGCGCTCGCCTGCGCCGTCGACGTGCTGGGCGCGCTGGGCTACCTGCACCGGCAGGGCCTGCTGTACTGCGACATGAAGCCGGACAACGTGATCCGCGCCGGCGAGTCGGTCAAACTGGTCGACTTCGGCGCGATCCGCCGCACCGGCGACCGGGAGAGCCCGGTCCTGGGCACCACGCCGTACCTGGTCGGCCACACCGAGATCCGCGAGCACGGGCTGACCGAGCGGGCCGACATCCACGCCGTCGGCGTCATGCTGGACGAACTCGTCGAGTGCGACGCGGGCGAACCGGGCGCGGAGTCCTTCCGCCGCCTGGTCGCCCGCGCGACCGCGGACTTCGACCGGCGCTTCGCCGACGTGCCGGAGATGCTGAACCAGGTGCGCGGCGTGCTGCGCGAGGTGCGCTGCCTCGCCGACGGCAGACCGCGGCCCGCCCGCTCGGCGGTGTTCGCCGAATCCGCGGCGCTGCTGGACGACGGGCTCAGCCTGGCCCCGCCGCTGGCCGCGTGGACCGGCGACGGCGGCGGCGCACTGGCCGACGGGCGGCCCTCCCCCGCCGACGTGGCGGCGGGCCTGCCCGTGCCGTTCCCCGACCCGGCCGATCCGCGGACCCCGCTGCTGCACAGCGTGCGGGCGCCGGACCCGCGCCGGTTGCTCACCAAGCTCGCGAGCGTCCCGGCGTCGGTCGAGGTGGACTTCCACCGGGCCCGCGCGAACCTGGAGGCGGGCGACCTGGCCGCGGCCGGGCACTGCCTGCGATCGGCGGAGCGGCAGCTGGGCTGGCGGGCGCACCACGACTGGCGGGCGAGCTGGCACCGCGGGCTCCTCGCCTTGGCCGAGGGCCGGGTGGGCGCGGCTGCCGAGCTGTTCGACGACGTCTACCGGTCCGTGCCTGGTGAGCCGGCGCCGAAGCTGGCGCTCGGGTTCTGCGCCGAGCACCTGTCGCGGCCGGACACCGCGGCCCGGTTCTACGAGGCGGTGTGGGCGTGCGACCGGTCGCACGCCGGCGCCGCGTTCGGGCTCGCCCGCATCCGGTTGCGGGCCGGGGAGCGCGGCGCCGCGGTCGCGATCCTCGACGAGGTGCCGGAGATCTCGCTGCACCGGCACGGCGCCGCGGTCGCCGCGGTCCGGATCCTCGCCGGTCACCTGCCCGGCGGCGGGCGCCCGTCGGCCGGTGACCTCGCCGCGGCCGCGGACCGGGTGCACACCCTGACCCTGGACAGCGAGGAGTCGTGGCTGCGGCTGGCCACCGCCGTGCTGGAGAGCGCTTTCTCGTTCGTGCTCGACCACGGCGACGGGTCGCTGCCGCCGGGTCCGGTGCTCGGCGATCCGGTGTCGGAGAAGGGTTTGCGGGACCGGCTCGAACGCTCCTTCCGGGATCTGTCGCGCCAGGCCCGCACCGCCGGCGAGCACGGCGTGCTGATCGACCGGGCCAACGCCGTGCGGGCGAGGTCCCTGTGGTGAGCACGACCCGGCGCACCCTGGTCCGGCTGCGGCTGGCGCTGCTGGTGACCACCGCGGCGGTGCTGGTCACCGGGTTCGCCACGGTGCGCGGCGTGCAGTCGGCGGCGGAGACCGTGCGGGACCGGACCGCGCAGGCGGTCGTCGAGGTCGCGGCGGCGAAGTCGGCGCTGATCCGCGCGGACCGGGCGGCGGTGCGCAGCTTCTCCTCCGGCGAGGTCCGCCTCGCCGGAGCGGGCACCGAGTACGCCACGCAGACCGCGCTGGCGAGCCAGAGCCTCACCCGCGCCGCCGAGCTGAACGAGGCCGGGGACGCGGGCAGCCAGATCCTGCGGCTGGTCGAGGGACTGCTCGCCGCCTACCGGGCGGCGGTCGCGCAGGCCGACGCGCACTACCGGCAGGGCGGCGGCGAGGTCGTCGGCACGGCCGACCTGTGGGACGCCTCGTCGCAGCTGCTGCGCTCCCCCGACGGCGTGCTGAAACAGCTCGACGACCTGCGGTCGGTGCAGGAGCAGGCGCTGGCGCGGCAGCTGACGACCGGTTGGCTGCACCCGGCGACGCCCGCGCTGTGGGCGGTGCCGGTCGCGTTGCTGCTCGCGCTGCTCTGCGTCACGCAGCTGTACCTGGGGAAGCGCTTCCAGCGGCTGCTGAACCCGCAGTTGCTGGCGGCGACGCTGCTGCTGCTCGGGTTGTGCGCCAGCATGATGTTCACGCTCGTCGCGGCGCACCGGCTGGCGACCGCGCAGGACCGGCTGACCGGCGTGCTGGCCGGGTGGGACCGGCGGATGGCGCTGACCGACGCCGACGGCCAGGACAAGCTGATCCGGCTGGTCACCGCGCACTGCCGGGCCGGGGACTGCGGCCTGACGGTGGCCGCCGCCGGCCCGGCGCCGACGAGCGTGGCGGGGGCCATCCCGGACGAGGCGACCACCGCCGCGGGCACCCGGGACGTCAACGACCGGCTGGAGGCGGCCGCCGCGAGCAACCAGCTGCCGCTCGTGGTGCCCGCGGTGACGCTGGCGATCGCCGTGCTCGCCGGGTGGGGGCTGCACGCCCGGCTCGACGAGTACCGGTTCCGCTCATGAGGGGCCTCGCCGGGGTGCTGCTCCTGGTCGCCGCGTGCCTGACCGGCTGCGGCGCCGGGGCGGGCACGCGCACGCTCACCGTGCTGGCGTCGTGGACCGGCGCCGAGGGCGCGGCGTTCGAGCAGGTGCTGGCCGGGTTCACCGCGCAGACCGGCATCCGGGTGCGCTACCAGGGCACTCGCGCGGTGTCGCAGGTGCTCGCCTCGGACGTGCAGAACGGCAACCCGCCGGACATCGCGGTCGTGCCCAACCCGGGCGAGCTCGTCACCTACGTGCGCTCGCACAACCTGTACTCGCTGGACGACGTGCTCGGTGCGCCGCCCGCGGAGATCTACGGTCCACAGTGGCTTCAGCTGCAGGTGGCCGGGCAGGCGCACCTGTACGGGATCGCGGTGAAGGTGGACCTGAAGAGCATCGTGTGGTTCAACCCGGCCCTGCACGGCCTGGCGCAGCCGTCCACTTGGGACGAGTTCGCCGCGGCGACCGGCGCGCGACCCTGGTGCCTCGGGCTGAGCGCGCCGCCGGTGTCCGGGTGGCCGGGCACCGACTGGGTCGAGGACGTGCTGCTGCACCAGGCCGGCCCGGACGTGTACCGGCAGTGGGCGGCCGGGCAGCTGGCGTGGACGGCGCCCGCGGTGCGGCGGGCGTGGCAGACGTGGGGCGCGATGATGGCGGGCACCGTCGGGGACAACCCGGGACGGGTGCTGCTGACCGACTTCGCCGACGCCGGAAAGGGAATGCTGGCGTCGCCGCAGAGCTGCGCGTACGAGCACAACGGGTCGTTCATGCTCGCGCGGTACCCGGACGCCGGGCGCGGCCTGGACTTCGTGGCCGTCCCGCCGGCAGGCCCGGACGTGGCGCCGGGGACCTACGAGGTGTCGGCCGACCTGGCGGGCATGTTCACCGACACGCCGGCGTCGCGGGCGCTGATCCGGTACCTCGCCTCCCCGGCGGCGCAGGAGATCTGGCCGCGGGTCGGCGGCGGGAGCGCGTTCTCCGCGACGCGCTCGGTGGACCTGCGCGTCTACGACGGCAACCCGGCGGCCCGCAAGGTCGCCGAGGCGCTCCGCTCGGGCGGTACCCTCTGCTTCGACGCGTCGGATCTGATGCCGGCGACCATGGCCAACGCCTTCTACCGGGCGTCGCTGGAGTACCTCGACGACCCCGGCAGGCTGGAGACGCTGCTGGAGCAGCTGGACCGCATCCGGCTGGGCGTGCCGCCGCAGGAGTGGCTGTCCGTCCCGTGTGGACGATGAGAGGGGAGACGTGGTGCGCGGGCTGGTGAACCACGAACCGGTGCCGGTGGCGCTCGGGGCGCTGACCGTCCTCAGCGGCCTGATCGACGCGGTCAGCTTCCTGGCCCTGGGCAGGGTCTTCACCGCCAACATGACCGGCAACCTGGTGTTCCTCGGTTTCGCGGCGGCCGGGGAGCCCGGTTTCGACGTCGCGGCGGCGGTGACCGCGCTCGCCGCGTTCGTGGCCGGCGCCGCGGGCGCCGCGTGGCTGGCGTCCTCGATCGCCGCGCCGCACCCGGCGTTCCTCGGCGCGCTCGCGGTGGAGGCGGCCCTGACCGCGGTCGCGGCGGCCGGGGCGTTCGCCGGTGCCCGCTACCTCGCCGCCGCCGCGCTGGCACTGGCGATGGGCGTCCGCAACGGCACGGTGAACCGCCTGGCGGTGCCGGACATGACGACCACCGTGGTCACCCGCACGCTGGCCGCGCTCGTCGGCGACCTCGCGGACCGTTCCGCCGGCCGCGGCGCCACCACCCGGCGCCTGGTGTCGGTGGCCGGCCTGGTCGCGGGTGCGGTGGCCGGGGCGTTCCTGGTCCGCCACCTCGGCGCCGGGTGGGTGCTCGTCGTCATCTGCGGGGCGCAGGTCCTCGTCGCCGCCGGGCACCACGCCCACGTGGTGCTGCGCCGCCGCGCCGGTTAACGGACGAACACGCCGATCCCGTTGGCGACCGCGCGTTCCGCGCCGTCCGAGGGCGTGTTGCGCACCGTCACCGGGGCGCCGCGACCGGCGGTCACCAGGGTCGTCGACCCGCCACCGTCGAGGTTCACCGCCTCGCTCGCGCCCAGCGACACCAGCAGCGCGGCGACCTCGCCGACCCCCATCCCGGTGCTGGCGGCGCTGCGGCCGTCGACCGCGAGCAGGTACAGCGTCCGCCCGTCCGCGCTCGCCCCGGCCGCCGTGCGCGGCGCGAGCGAGGCGTCCAGCCCGGGCAGCGCGGCCCCGTCGTCCAGGATGGGGAACCCGCCGACCGCGAACTCGAACGGCGGCACGCCCCGCGCGACGAGCCGGTCGGTCACCAGCACCCGGTCGCCCACCCGGAGCCCGGCCAGCTCGGTCGCCCCGCGCTCGCGGCCGAGCAGCACGACGCTGCCGGGTTCGATCGGCCCCGCGCCCGCGCCCGCGGACTCGGCGACCACGACCCCGTGCCGCACCACGACCTCCTCGACCTGCGAGGTGCACGGCGCCGAGCGGCTGGTGTCGGTGCCGCAGGCCGCGCGGGCCCGGGACATCGAGCCCCACTCCGGCGTGTAGACGCCGATGCCGTCCACCGGCAGCGCGTACTGGTTGAGCCCTTCCAGGTCGAACTCGCCCGCCCGGGAGCGCAGCGTGCCCGCGAACTCCAGCCGCGCGGTGCGCAACCGGTGGTCGGCGCCGAAGCCGAACACGTCGCTGGTTGTGACGCCGGAGGGCATCGCGGGACCGAACCGCTGCCCGTCCGGCACGGCGTACTTGAGGTCGTCGCCGCCGGCGATCTCCGGCCCGACCGAGGACCCGGTGGGGGTGATCCCGGCGTGGGTCTCGCTGATGTTGAAGAAGTCGCCGTTGATCCCGGCGACCGCGTGCTGCGCGGTGACCAGGGCGGAGACGGTGGCCCGCTCGGCGACCGACGCCGGGTGCAGCAGGTCGACGTCCACGCGCGGATCGGTCAGGTCGGCCGTGACGAGGTGCGCGACGACCGGTCCGTGCGCGGTGGACAGGGTCAGGGTCCGGTAGGCGACGCCGCGGGCGAGCGCGGTGTCGGCGACCGCCGCGGGAGCGGCGACGAGGAGGAGCAGGAGGGCGGCCACCGCCGCCGTGGCGCGCGTGAGCAGGCTCATCCGCGGAGTCGATCACGGCGTGGTGAACGCCGCGGGCCGCCGCGGGGAACGGCTCTCAGACCTTGGTGATCTCCGCGATGAACCCGTCCACGTCGACCAGGGCGCCCTCCGCGCCGAGCGGCACGAGCGTGTGGGTGGAGGCGATGAAGCGGGCCGCGCCTTCGCGGCTGAACTCGACGATCGCGTACCCGTCCGGCGACTCCAGCTCCATCATCAGCTGGTCCGGGCCTGCCGTCACGTCGGGCCGGATCCGCACGTCGCCCTCGCCAGCCGGCCCGTTCAGGCCCTCGACGAGCAGGTCGCGCGCGAAGCACCACTCGACCCAGCGGCCGCGGTCGGCGCGGAAGGACAGCGTGACGGCGTAGGGATCGGCGGTGGTGTAGCTCCACCGGGAGAAGACCGGGACGTCGTAGCCGTCCAGGCTGACGAACTGGTGTTCTTCGACCGTTTCGGCGTGCACGATGGGCCTCCTGTCCTCCTGCTGCTCTACGCCAGTAGGACGGAGCCACGCCGCCGTCGTTACGCGGTTTCGCGGAGGAATTTCACGACCCACCCGCTGGAGTGACACGGGCGGGCGGGACGATGGACCGGTGCAGCACGACGACGACCCCGCGGCGGAGACCGGTCCGATCCGCCGCGTCCCCGGGCCGCCTGCTGCCGACCCCCGCCGCGCACGCCGGACGCGCGGCTACACCGAACCCGGCGCCTCGGCCTGGCCCGCCGGGGATTCCCCGCGGACCGGCGGGCGTGCGGACGCGCAGCGTGGGCACGCCGCTGACCCGGCGAAAGCCGGTGAGCCGCAGGACGGTGCCGTCCCCTCCGCCCCAAGGGCACGCCGCCCGGCGCACCGTCAGCAGCCCGCCGCGACGAGCGGCGGGGACCCCGACGGCACCACTCGCCGGTCCCGGCGCCTGGCCGCCGAGGCGGCCGCCCGCCGCGGGACACGTCGCACCAGTGAAGCGGCCCGCCAAGCCGATCCTCCCGAAGAGCGATCCGCCCGCGCAGCGCACCGCGCCCGGAGCGCGGACGCGCACCACCCCACCGCCGAACCGGCACCAGACCACGCCGAACGCCCCCGCACCGGCGTGGCCGACGGCACCGCCGCCCCCACCCGCCGCCGCGCCGCTGCGCCGCCCGCCACTCCACCCACCGGGCACGGCCACGGGCACGGTCACTCCCCCGCGCCCCCGGCCTCCCGGCGCGTCAAGCTCCTCCTCATCTGGCTGCTCGCCCCCATCGCGGCCCTCACCGTCGCCGGGCTGCTCCTGCTCTACCCCTGGGGCCAGGACAAGCCCGCCTCGGCGATCTCCCAGGGCACCCCGGTCCACGGCACCATCACCACCGCCACCTCCGGCCCGTGCCTGGCCGCCGGTCAGGTGCAGGTCGGCGACCAGCCGGACGCCAAGCCCTGCCTCACCGCCACCATCGCCCTCACCGACGGCCCTGGCAGCGGCCGCAGCGTCGAGCTGACCGTGCCCATCGAGCCGAGCACGCCGCGCTTCACCGCCGGCGACGACGTCGTGCTGGCCTACAACGGCGCAGACGCCGCCGACCCCTCCTCCTACCAGCTCGTCGACTTCCAGCGCGGCTTCCCGCTCGCGGTGCTCGCCGCGTTGTTCGCGGTCGCCGTGGTCGTCCTCGGGCGCTGGCACGGCGTGGCCGCCCTCGGCGCGCTGGTCCTCAGCTTCGTCGTGCTCGTGGCGTTCGTGCTGCCCGCGATCCTGGCCGGGGAGAACCCGCTGCTGGTCGCGATCGTGGGCGCCGGGCTGATCATGTTCATCGCCCTGTACCTGACCCACGGCCTGTCCGCCCGCACGTCGGTCGCGGTGCTGGGCACGCTGGTGAGCCTCGCGCTGATCGGCGCGCTGTCGGCGATCTTCTCCGCGGCCGCGTCCCTGACCGGCCTGGACGACAGCACCTCGACGCTCATCGCCGCCCTCGGTCACGGCATCGACGCGCGCGGCCTGCTGCTGGCCGGCATCGTGATCGGCGCGCTCGGCGTGCTCGACGACGTCACCGTCACCCAGACCAGCGCCGTGTGGGAGCTGCGCCGCGCCAACCCGTCGCTGAGCTGGCGCGAGCTGTACTCCGCTGGGCTGCGCATCGGCCGCGACCACGTCGGCTCCGCGGTGAACACGCTGGTGATGGCGTACGCGGGCGCCGCGCTGCCGGTGATGCTGTACTCGTCGATCTCCGGCGTCGGGCTCGGCGCGATCCTCGGCTCGCAGGACATCGCGCAGGAGATCGTCCGGACTCTGGCGGGCAGCGTCGGCATCGTCGCTGCGGTGCCGGTCACCACCGTCCTCGCCGCGCTGATCGCCAGCCGCGAGCCCACGAGTCACATCAGCCACACCAGCGACCACTAGCCACAGCCCGGCACCCCGCCCTGGTCACGACCCCCGCGATGGGGTACGAAGGCCGGGCACAGTTCCCGTCCGGCGGGGAGGGGTCATGGTCGTTCACGCACTGCCGCGGCGCCTGACGAAAGCCGTGGCCCGCACGGTCACGAGCCTGCCGCGGATCGCCACCGCTCTCACCGAACTGCGCGACGCGGCCAAGCACCTGGAGCGGCTCGCCACCTTCGCCGCGGAGGAGCTGCCGGAGATCGTCTACCAGCTGGAAGGCATCCGCGAGCAGCTGTCCCGGATCGAGGACCGGCTCGGCGGCCGCAACGGCGAGATCACCCCAGCTGCGCGACGAACCGGCTCACGGCCTCCATCGTGAACCGCTGGGCGATCTTGCCCGACGGCGCCGCGGACGCCAGCTGGTAGAGCGGCCGGTCCGGCACGCCCGCGCCCCGCGCTTCGGCACGCAGCTGCGCGACCAGCAGCTCGGAAAACACCAGCCCGTTGGCCTCGATGTTGTTCGCCACCGCGTCGGCCAGCCGCCGCAGCGTGAGGATGGGCAGCTCGCGCCCGCCGGTGCCGGCGTAGACGGCCAGGTCGATCTTGACGACCTGCCCGCGCTGCCCGGAGTTGAACAGCAGGCTGACCGTGCGCGCACCGCGCACGTCGGTCACCAGCAGGTCGATGCGCCCCGCCTGCGCCAGGTCCACCCGGCGGGTGCGCCACGTGCGCACCAGTACCGCCGTGCCCTCCAGCCACAGCTTGCGCCGCACGTTCCACAGCACCACGTACAGCAGCGGCAGCCCGACGATCGCCGCGGCGACCAGTCCCGCGACCTGCCCGCCGATCAGTCCCGCGATCCCGCCGAACGCGGCGGCCATGATCAGCACGCCCGCCAGGCCGGAGATCAGCCTGCGGCGCGTCAGCCCCGGGTCCTCCTCGTGCAGCGGCAGCCGCTGCGGTTCCACCGGCTTCTTCGGCTCGGTCACTTCTCCCCCCATCACCGCACCGGGACGACGCTGCGCGCCCCGCTCAGGAACGGATTGCCGGCCCGTTCGCGGCCGATCGTCGTGGCCGGGCCGTGCCCGGGCAGCACCACCGTGTCGTCGGGCAGCGGCAGTAGCGCGTCGCGCAGCGACTCCCCCAGCCGCCGCTGGTCGCCGCGGCCGACCGAGCCGGCGAAGAGCGTGTCGCCGGTCAGGGCGAGCCGGCCGCCCTCCGGTGTGGTCACGCGGAACACCACCGAGCCGTCGGTGTGGCCGGGCACGAGGTCGACGTCGATCGCCAGGCCGGCCAGCTCCAGCGGCGCGCCGGTGAGGTCGCGGACGTCCGCGGGCTGGTCGCCGTCGTGCAGGCCGCGGTCGGCGGGGTGGATCCACATCGGAACGTCGTGGGCCCCCGTGAGCGCCGCCGCGCCTCCGACATGGTCGGAGTGGCCGTGGGTGCCGAGCACGGCCGCCGGGGTGAGGCGGTGCTCGGCGAGGGCCTCGGCGACGCGGGCCGCGGAGTCCTCACCCGGGTCGACCACCACACAGGCGGTGTCCGGGCCGGGCGCGAGCAGGTAGCAGTTGGCCCGCAGCGCGCCTGCCGGAAACCCGACGACGAGCACGAAAATCCACCTCCGCGTCGACCCGTCCACCCGTGCCCGGGATGCCCGGCACCCACCCTAACCGGGGCTGTACAGGGTCCTCACAGGCTGTGCCCATAGACTGCCGCCACCCGATCGGTGACGTCGAGTGGATTCTGGAGGGCAGGTGGCGACCAACCAGCAGCGCCGTGAGGCCGCGAAGCGCAAGCTCGAGCGGCAGATGGCCCGCCGGGCGGAGCAGGCGAAACGCCGGAAGATCGTCGGCGTCGGCGCGACCGTCGGCGCGGTGGTGGTGGTCGCCGGTCTGGTGGTGTTCTTCGCTACCCGCGGCGGCGACGGCGGCGACGCGGCGGCCTCCCCGACGACCTCGCCCTCGTCCGAGCTGAACATCCCGACGCAGCGCGCCGCGGTGCCGCAGCGGCCGACGCCGCTGGCGAACCCGGTGCAGTGCGAGTACCCGGCCACGCCGAGCGAGCCCGCCGCGAAGCCGAACAACCCGCCGCAGACCAAGGACATCCCGTCGACCGGGACGGTGAACGTCACGCTGAAGACCACCGCCGGTGACATCCCGCTGACGCTGGACCGCGCGCTCGCGCCGTGCACCGTGAACAGCTTCCTGAGTCTGGCGCAGCAGGGGTACTACACCGACACTTCGTGCGCGCGGCTGGGCACCGACGCGAGCCTGATGATGTTGCAGTGCGGTGACCCGACCGGCACCGGCAGTGGTGGTCCGGGCTATTCGTTCGCCGACGAGACGTTCCCCGAGCTGACCTACGGCCGCGGCCTGCTGGCGATGGCCAACGCCGGCCCGAACACCAACGGCAGCCAGTTCTTCATGGTGTACGGCCCGGCGGAGCTGAGCCCGGACTACACGGTGTTCGGGTCGATCGGCGACGCCGGCCTGGAGGTGCTCGACAAGGTGGCGCGCGCGGGCCACGACGGCAGCTTCGACCCGAGCCCGGGTGGCGGCAAGCCGAACATGGAGGTCAAGTTCACCGCGGTGACGATCGGCTGAGTTCGGTCGCCGAAGCGGCCTCCGTCCTGTTCGGACGGAGGCCGCTGTGCTGTCAGGAGGCGGTGAACTTCGGCGGGCGGCGGTCGAGGAAGGCCGCCACGCCCTCGGCGTAGTCCTCGCCGTGGATGGCGGCCGAGCGGATGTCCTCGACCTCGCTGTCGCTTTCGGACTGTCCGTCGAGGATCTTGCCGATGATCCGGTTCATGCCGCGGACCGAGGTCTGCGAGCGGGAGCAGAGGGTGGCCGCGAAGTCGGAGACACCGGCGTCGAGGTCGGTGAACACGTCGTTGAGGAGGCCGATCTCGCGGGCGCGGGCGGCGTCGATGAGCTGGCCGGAGAGCAGGAAGTACCGCGCGTGGGCGGGCCCGATGAGGGACACCAGCTGGCGGGTGGAGCGGAAGTCGTAGACGATGCCGAGTTTCGCCGGGGTGATCCCGAAGCGCGCGGTGGCGTCGGCGAAGCGGAAGTCGCAGGCGACGGAGATCTGACAGCCGCCGCCGATGCAGTTGCCGCGGATCTTCGCCACGGTCGGCTTGGTCATCCCGGCCAGCGCGGTGACCGCGCCCTCGACGACCCGGTCGTAGGCGGCGGCGCCGTCGGCGGTGGAGCGCAGGCTGCCGAACTCGGAGATGTCCGCCCCAGCGGAGAAGTCCGGCCCGGCGCCGGTCAGGACGAGCACCTTGAGCCCCGGATCCCCCTCCACGTCCGCGACGATGTCCGGGATGGCCGCCCACATGTCGTGGGAAATCGCGTTCTTCTTCTCCGGCCGCGCGAAGGTGAGGGTGGCCACTTCCCCGTCGCGCGCGAACTCCAGCCCAGCTGCCATGAGCCGACCCTAGAGGGCACGCCGGGGCGAGCGCCGTGAGCCACACCACCGCGACCGGCGATTGGTCTCACCCCGCCGGCGCAGTCCGCGGGACGCCGCTAACAATGTTCAACCGCTACGTGAGCCGGCTTCCGATCCGAGATCGGGGTAGCAGGACCTGCACGCACAACGGCGCAGTCTCAAGCGCGTCCACCCACGGCGGCGCGGGCGGCCGCGCCATCCACAGTGGAGCCCGCGTAGTCGCCACCAGCCACCTCATCGAGTCGGCGCAACCCACCGAGCGCAAGCTGCGGCGGCTGCGCGTTCCCTGGGCCACCGAGGAGGAAGCGTCGACGCTCGGTTTCGTCCTCACCCTCGGCTGAGCGCCCGGGCCGGCTAGGACGCCGACGTCACGCGGTACACGTCGTAGACGCCTTCCACTCCGCGCACCACCTTGAGCACGTGCCCGAGGTGCTTGGGGTCGCCCATCTCGAACGTGAACCGGCTGACGGCCACCCGGTCGCGCGACGTCTGCACCGACGCGGACAGGATGTTCACCTTCTCGTCGGCCAGCACCTTCGTCACGTCGGACAGCAGCCGGTGCCGGTCCAGCGCCTCGACCTGGATGGACACCAGGAAGACCGAGTTCGCGGACGGCGCCCACTCCACCTCGACCAGCCGCTCGGGCTGGGCGCGCAGGTCCTCGGCGTTCGTGCAGTCCGTGCGGTGCACGCTGACGCCACCACCGCGGGTGACGAAACCCAGGATCTCGTCGCCGGGCACCGGGGTGCAGCAGCGCGCCAGCTTGGTCCACACGTCGGTGGCGTCCTTGACCACGACACCCACGTCGTTGGCCGCGCGGCGCCGCGTGACCGTGGACGGCGTCGACCGGGCCGCGAGCTCGTCCTCGGCCTCCTCGACGCCACCGATCAGCGCCACCAGCCGCTGCACGACGTGCTTCGCGCTGACGTGGCCCTCGCCGACCGCCGCGTACAGCGAGCTGATGTCCGGGTGGTGCAGCTCCGCGGCCAGCGCGCCCATCGCCTCCGCGGACACCAGGCGCTGCAACGGGAGGCCGACCTTGCGGACCTCCTTGGTGATCGCGTCCTTACCGGCGTCGATCGCCTCGTCGCGGCGTTCCTTGGCGAACCACTGGCGGATCTTGGCGCGCGCCTTGGGCGACTTGGCGAACGTCAGCCAGTCGCGGCTCGGCCCGGAGTTCTCCGCCTTCGAGGTGAAGATCTCGACGACGTCGCCGTTCTCCAGCTTGCGTTCCAGCGCCACCAGACGCCCGTTGACGCGCGCGCCGATGCACCGGTGCCCGACCTCGGTGTGCACCGCGTAGGCGAAGTCGACCGGCGTGCCGCCGACGGGCAGCGTCACCACGTCGCCCTTGGGCGTGAACACGAAGATCTCGCGGGCAGCGAGCTCGTAGCGCAGCGAGTCGAGGAACTCGCCCGGGTCCGCGGCCTCCCGCTGCCAGTCGAGCAGCTGCCGCATCCACGCCATCTCGTCGATGTCGACGGCGGTGCCGTGGTGGGTGCCCTTGGTTTCCTTGTACCGCCAGTGCGCCGCGATGCCGTACTCGGCCGTGTGGTGCATCTCGTAGGTGCGGATCTGCACCTCGAGCGGCTTGCCGTCGGGGCCGATCACCGTGGTGTGCAGCGACTGGTACACGCCGAACCGAGGCTGGGCGATGTAGTCCTTGAACCGGCCCGGCATCGGCTGCCACAGCGCGTGCACTACACCCATGGCCGCGTAGCAGTCGCGCACGTCCTCGACCAGGATGCGCACGCCCACCAGGTCGTGGATGTCGTCGAGGTCCCGGCCGCGGACGATCATCTTCTGGTGGATCGAGTAGTAGTGCTTGGGCCGCCCCTCGACCTTCGCGGTGATGCGGGAGCCGCCGAGCGCGCCGGTCAGCTCGTCGATCACCTTGCGCAGGTAGATGTCCCGCGACGGGGCCCGGTCGGCGACCAAGCGGACGATCTCGTCGTACTTCTTGGGCTGCAGGATCGCGAACGCGAGGTCCTCCAGCTCCCACTTGACCGTGGCCATGCCCAGCCGGTGCGCCAGCGGGGCCAGCACCTCCAGGGTCTCCTTGGCCTTGCGCACCTGCTTCTCCGGCGGCAGGAACCGCATGGTGCGCATGTTGTGCAGCCGGTCGGCGAGCTTGATCACCAGCACGCGCGGGTCGCGGGCCATCGCGATGACCATCTTGCGGATGGTCTCGGCCTCGGCCGCCGTGCCGAGCTTCACCTTGTCCAGCTTGGTGACGCCGTCGACGAGCTGGGCGACCTTGTCGCCGAAGTCGGCGGTCAGCTGCTCCACCGAGTAGCCGGTGTCCTCGACCGTGTCGTGCAGCAGGGCGGCGACCAGCGTGGTGGTGTCCATGCCCAGCTCGGCGAGAATGGTCGCCACCGCGAGCGGGTGCGTGATGTACGGGTCGCCGGACTTGCGCCGCTGGTGGCGGTGCAGTTCCTCGGCGACGTCGTAGGCGCGCTGCAGGAGGCTCAGGTCGGCGTTCGGGTGCAGGTCGCGGTGGATCGCGGCGAGCGGCTCCAGCACCTGCTTGACCGGCGCGGCGCGCTGGGCGGTGATCCGCCGCGCGAGCCGGGCGCGGACGCGCCGCGTGGCGGACGGTGCCCTGGTGACGCCCTGCGGCTGCGTGCCGCGGTTGTCGGCGGTCTCCCGGGCGGGCGCCGGGCTTTCGAGCTCCTGGCTCAAGCCCACCTCCTGCTGATCGCGCGGCCTTCAGAGCACCAAGCGTAACCCCGGCGGGCCACCTCGTTGTTCCCAGCCGCGCCGACCGCCCCGCTGACGCGCCGAACGGTCAGGTGACCAGGAGCGAGCTGACCTTCCGGCCGCTCAGCGCCGACCGCCCGTCGAGGGCGGCCAGCTCCATCACCACGGACACGCCGGTGACCGTCGCGCCCGCCTTCTCCAGCAGCTCACAGGCCGCGGCGACGGTGCCGCCGGTGGCGAGCACGTCGTCGACCACCACGGCCCGCTGCCCGGGCCGCACCACCCCGGACGGCAGTTCCAGGGTCGCCGAGCCGTACTCCAGGGCGTAGTCCACCCGGCCGGCCACGCTGGGCAGCTTGCCGGGCTTGCGCACCAGGACCACACCCATGCCGCGGGCGTAGCCGACGGCCGCGGCGAGCAGGAACCCGCGCGCCTCGACCGCGGCCAGCACATCGGTGCCCGGATCGACCGTCGCCGCCAGCGCGTCGATCACCGCCGCGAACCCGTCCGCGTCGGCGAACAGCGGCGACAGGTCCCGGAACAGCACACCGGGCTCCGGGAAGTCCGGCACCTCGGCGATCAGGCCGAGCGCACGCTCCAGGTCCACGTCAGCGCTTCCGCTTGCCCGACGGCCGCCCGCGCCGCGGCTGCGACTTCGGCGTGCGGGCCGGGACGCTCGCGGCCGCCGCGTACGCCTTCTCCTTGCGCAGCTCGGCGTCCAGCGCCTCGTCGTCGCTCGCGTCGAAGTCGGCCTCGCGCTCGGCGGCCTTGCGGGCCTGGTTGGCGCGGCGCGCGCGGACCCGCTCGGCCTGCTGCTTGTACTTCGGGTCGCGCATCTTGAAGTCCACCAGCAGCGGGGTCGCCAGGAACAGCGACGACAGCACGCCGGCGAGCATGCCGCTCAGCTGCACCAGCGCGAGGTCCTGCAGCGTGCCGGACCCGAGCAGGATGTAGCCGACGACCAGCAGGCCCAGCACCGGCAGCAGCGCGATGACCGAGGTGTTGATCGAGCGCATCAGCGTCTGGTTCAGCGCCAGGTTCGCGGTCTCGGCGTAGGTGCGGCGGGTCAGGCCGAGGATGCCGCGGGTGTTCTCCTTGACCTTGTCGAACACCACCACCGTGTCGTAGAGGGAGAACCCGAGGATGGTCAGCAGGCCGATCACCGTCGCCGGCGTGACCTCGAACCCGACGAGCGAGTAGACGCCCGCGGTGACCAGGATGTCGTGCACCAGCGCGATGAGCGCGGTGACCGCCATCCAGCGTTCGAAGTAGACCGCGAGGAACACGGTCACCAGGACCATGAACACGGCGAGCGCGATCAGCGCCTGCTGGGAGATCTCCTGGCCCCAGGACGCGCTGACCGCGCTGTCGCTGATGGCCTGCACGCTCGGCTGGCCGTTGCCGCCGATCGGCTTGAGCTGGTCGAACAGGGTCTGCTTGACCTTGGCGACCTGGTCGGCGTCGAGGGTGTCCGATCGCAGCTCGACGGTGGCCGCGTCGCCAACACCGACCGTCTGCGCCGAGTCGGCCTGCTCGCCGAGCGCGTCGGCGAACGCCTGCTTGGCCGCGTCGGCGGTGATCGGGCCGTTCGCGCCGCGCGCGGGCATCTGGATCTGGGTGCCGCCCTCGAACTCGATGCCGAGGTTGAAGCCCTTGATGCCGATCGAGGCGATGCACACCAGCACCAGGACCGCGAAGAAGATGTACCAGCGCTTGCGCTTGCCGACGATGTCGAAGGCGCCGGTGCCGACGTAGAGGCGGTGGAAGACGCTCTCCCGCCCGGCCTTCTTCGTGGCCGGCGCGGCGTGCGTGCTCTCGGTGTTCAGCTCGTCTGCCACGTCAGGACTCCTTCGCGCCCGCGCCGGCGGGCACCTTGCGCGCGGACCGGCGCTCCGCGGCCAGCGTCTGCACGCCGCCGAGGCCGGTGAGCTTCGGCTGGGACAGGAACTTCGACTTCGACGCCAGCGCGACCAGCGGGTGCGTCACGAGGAACACCACGATCAGGTCGAGCACGGTCGACATGCCGAGGGTGAACGCGAAGCCCTGCACGTCGCCGACCGCGATGGCGTAGAGCACCGCGGAGGCCAGGAACATGACCGCGTCCGAGGCGAGGATCGTGCGGCGGGCGCGCACCCAGCCGCGCGGCACCGCCGAGCGGAAGCTGCGCCCGCCCTCGCGGATCTCGTCCTTGAGCCGTTCGAAGAACACCACGAACGAGTCCGCGGTGACACCGATGGCGATGATGAACCCGGCGACGCCCGCCAGGTCGAGCGTGAAGTTGATCCACCGCCCGAGCAGGACCAGCACCGCGTAGACGATCAGGCCGGACAGCGCCAGCGAGACGACCGTGAGCACCCCGAGCAGGCGGTAGTAGACCAGGCAGTAGACGAACACCAGCGCCAGGCCGATGCCGCCGGCGATCAGGCCCGCCTTGAGCGAGGCCAGGCCGAGCGTGGCCGACACGGTGGTGGCGTCGGACGAGGTGAACGACAGCGGCAGCGAGCCGTACTTCAGGACGTCGGCGAGGTCCTTGGTCTGCGCCTGCGTGAAGTTGCCGCTGATCTGGGTGTTGCCGTCGAGGATCGCGCTCTGGATGGTCGGCGCGGACACGACCTGCGTGTCGAGCACGAACGCGGCGCGCTGGCCGATGTTGGCCGTGGTGAAGTCGGCCCAGACCTGGCGGCCCTCGGACTTGAAGGTGAGGTCCACGGTCCACTGCGGCTTGTTCTGCGCCGGCGACGAGGACACCGCGTTGTCGATCTCGGTGCCCTTCAGGAACACCGGGCCGAGCAGGTACTTCTCGGTGCCGGTCTGGTCGCAGGTGAGCAGCGGCAGGTTCGGGTCGTCGTTGCCGCGCAGCGGGTCCTGCGTGGAGCAGGTGAACGCGGTCAGCGCGGCGGACGCGTTCGGCCCGGCGGCGAGCGAGTCGCCGGTGCCGGTGACCAGATCGGCGGCCTGGCGGGTGGCCTTGGCCTGCTGGATCGCGGCCGGGTCGTCGCCCTGCCCCGGCGGCGGCGCGACCGGCGGGGTGGTCACGGTCTGCGCGTCGATCACCTTGCGGAAGCCGAGCTGGGCGGTCTGGCCGAGCTTCTTGGCCTGGTCGCCCTGCTCACCGGGGACGGTGATCACGATGTTGTCACCGTCGAGGACCACCTCGGTGCCGCTGACCCCGATGCCGTTCACGCGGGTCTCGATGATCTGGCGCGCCTGGTTGAGCGACTCGCGCGAGGGCGCGGAGCCGTCCGGGGTGCGCGCGCTCAGCGTCACCCGGGTGCCGCCCTGCAGGTCGATGCCCAGCTTCGGCGTGGGCTTCCCGCCGCCGGTGAAGAACACCAGGGCGTAGAGCACGACCACGATCAGGACGAAGAAGCCGAGATAGCGTCCCGGGCGGATCCGCCCGGCCGGTGGTGCCACGGTGGTCGTTCTCCTCGACGGTCAGCTACACGGGGTTCGTGCCGCCTACGCGGCGGTACGCAGACACTACTCGCCGCGTTGTGAACGCGGCGTTGACCCCGGCGTCACCACCGGACGCCGGGGTTGGGCCCTTCGTCGGGCTACTTCTTCTCGCTCTCCAGCGAGGGAGCAGCGGCCTTCTCGTCGGCCTTGGGCGCCTCGGCGGTCTCCACCGTCTCGACCACGGCTTCGTCGTCGTCGGTCTCGACCTCGTCGGCCACCTCGGGCGCGACCTTCTCGCGCACCGCCTGGCGCAGCCACGTCGTCACGACGCCGGGCGCGATCTCGATGTCGATCGTGGTGTCGCTGCTGGTGTCCGCCACCGTGCCGTACAGGCCGGAGGTGGTCATCACCCGGTCGCCCTCGGACAGGCTGCTCTGCAGCTTCTGCTGCTCCTGCACGGCACGCTTCTGCTTCCGGGTGCCCATCACCAGCGGGATCGCCACGACGAGCATGAGCAGCAACGGCAGGAAAAGCTGTTCCATGATTCTCCATTCGGTGCGCGGCGCCCGGCCGCTCACCAATTTGTCCGGATGTGCTCTTTCGAGTGTGCCAGGCACCACTGACCAGGCCAGCACCCGGTTAGTCGAACAGGGTAGGCCCTGCCTGGTCCGGACGGGGCGGCGGGCGCAAACCCAGGTGCTCCCAGGCACTCGCCGTCGCCACCCGGCCACGCGGGGTGCGCGCGAGCATACCCGCGCGCACCAGGTAGGGCTCGCAGACTTCCTCGACCGTCGTCGGTTCCTCGCCCACCGCCACGGCGAGCGTGGACACCCCGACCGGGCCGCCGCCGAAGGAGTGCACCAGCGCCGACAGCACGGCGCGGTCCAGCCGGTCCAGGCCGAGCTCGTCGACGTCGTAGACCGCCAGCGCGGCGCGCGCGACGGCGAGGGTGACCTTGCCGTCCTCGCGGACCTCGGCGTAGTCGCGGACGCGGCGCAGCAGCCGGTTGGCGATCCGGGGCGTGCCGCGCGAGCGGCGGGCGATCTCCGCGCTGCCCTCGGCGTCGATCTCGATGTCCAGGATCTTCGCCGAGCGGCGGACCACCTGGTCGAGCTCGTGGTCGGCGTAGAACTCCATCTGGCCGGTGAAGCCGAACCGGTCGCGCAGCGGGCCGGTCAGCGCGCCGGAGCGGGTGGTGGCGCCGACCAGGGTGAACGGCGCGATCTCCAGCGGGATGCTGGTGGCGCCCGGCCCCTTGCCGACGACCACGTCGACGCGGAAGTCCTCCATCGCCAGGTAGAGCATCTCCTCGGCGGGGCGGGCGATCCGGTGGATCTCGTCGATGAACAGCACGTCGCCCTCGGCGAGGTTGGACAGCATCGCGGCGAGGTCGCCGGCGCGTTCCAGCGCCGGGCCGGAGGTGATGCGGATCGAGGCGTCCAGCTCGGCCGCGACGATCATCGCCAGGCTCGTCTTGCCGAGGCCGGGCGGGCCGGACAGCAGGACGTGGTCCGGCGGCACGCCGCGCCGCCGGGCGCTCTCCAGCACCAGTTCCAGCTGCTCGCGCACGCGGGGCTGGCCGATGAACTCGCTCAGCCTGCTCGGGCGCAGCGTCGTCTCCATCTCGCGCTCGCCCAGCTGGGGCAGCGCGGAGAGGGTCTCGTCCGCCGGGTGCTCGGTCACCTCTTCATCGTGCACGCGTCAGCAGCCTCACTTGCGCCCGAGGGTGCTCAGCGCGGCGCGCAGCACGGCCGGGGTGGTGTCGGCCTCGCCCGCGGCCAGCACCTTCTCCACGGCCTGCTCGGCCTGCTTGGCGGGGAAGCCGAGGCCGGTGAGCGCCTCGACGACCTCGGCGCGCACCGCGCCCGCCGCCGGGGCAGCGGTGGTCTCCGCGGTCCCGCCTGCCGCGGTGACCTTGTCCCGCAGTTCCAGGGTGAGCCGCTCGGCGCCCTTGCGGCCGATGCCCGGCACCTGGGTGAGCACCGTGATGTTGCCTTCGGCGAGCGCGGTCCGCAGCTTGTCCGGGTCGAGCACGGCCAGCGCGGCCAGCGCCAGGCGCGGCCCGATGCCGGACACGGTCTGCAGCAGCCCGAACAGCTCGCGGGCCTCGGCGTCGGCGAAGCCGAACAGCGTCAGCGAGTCCTCGCGCACGACGAGCGACGTGTAGAGGCGGACCTCTTCGCCGCGCCGCAGCGTGGCCAGCGTCGACGGCGTGGCCTGCACCGCGAGGCCGACCCCGCCGACCTCCACCACGACGTGGTCGAGCCCGACCGAGAGCACCTCGCCCCGGACCGAGGAGATCATCCCCGCACTCCCTTCCCTGGTGTCCGCGTGTTCGCCCGGCGGGGAACCACCGCCGGCACGGCGCCCGCCGACTTCGCCGCCGCGGCGAGCCGGGCCTTGTGCGCGCGGGCGAGTTCGGCCGCGCGCGCCTCGGCTTCGGCGAGCCGGTCGCGCATCGGCTGGCGCCACAGGTGGCAGATGGCCAGCGCGAGCGCGTCGGCCGCGTCGGCGGGGCGCGGCGCCTGCGCGAGCCCGAGCAGCCGGGTGACCATGCCGGTGACCTGCGCCTTGTCCGCGCGGCCGCTGCCGGTGACGGCGGCCTTGACCTCGCTCGGCGTGTGGAACACGACCGGCAGCCCGCGGCGGGCGGCGGCCAGCGCCACCACTCCCCCGGCCTGCGCGGTGCCCATCGCGGTGCGCACGTTGTGCTGGCTGAAGACGCGCTCCACGGCGACCGCCTCCGGGCGGTAGGTGTCCAGCCAGTGCTCGACGGCGTCGGAGACCGCGAGCAGGCGGCGTTCCAGCGTGTCGTCGACCGGGGTGCGGACGACGTCCACCGCGACGCAGCTGACGGTGCGGCCGGTCCCCCCGTCCACCACGCCGAGCCCGCACCGGGTCAGCCCGGGGTCCACGCCGAGCACTCGCACCGATCACCCTCCTGCCGCCGAACACGCGTTCGAGGTGAGGCTACCGCGCCCGGCCACCCCGGCCCGGCAGGACGCGCCGGGGGCCGATGATCGTCCTTTATGGACCGTCGACGCCCGGGGTCCAGCTCTCCGGCGCGCCGCTCTCGGTCAGCACCGGCTGCCAGTCGGCGAACCCCTCCGGCGCGTCCGCGCTCCACGGCCAGTGCCCGTCCGGCGTGGCGACGATGATCTGCAGCGCGGGGAAGTCGCCGTCCGGGTAGACGAGGAACGCGCTGCCGAGGTACTCGAGGTAGTGCCCCTTGGCGACGCGCTCGAAGGTGACCGGCACGCCCTCGAAGAAGTCCTCGTAGACCTTGCCCGGCACGAACTCCTCGCCGTTGGCGGCGCGGTCCACGTAGGCGTCGAGCAGGACCGGCGCCATCTGCTCGGGCAGCCCGACGACGACGGCCTCGGGGACCTCGTGCAGCGCCCACACGCACGCCGTGAACGCGTACCCCGCGCCGGAATCGTCGGCCGCCACGGAGATCACCGCGTTGCCGCGGGTCTCGGCCTGGTTGACGATCCACTCGAGGAGGTCGGATTCTTCGGGCGCGAGGGTCTCGGTCACGGGCGGCATTCTGCCGTACGCGGGTGGCGGCGGCACAGCCCCCGGTGGTGGAAAATTCCCGTTGCACACCAAGGGCCCTCCGGCTGCGCGCCGGAGGACCCTTGGGAGAACGCGGGTCGTTACGCGCCGACCTCTTCGAGCACCTCGTCGCTCACATCGAAGTTGGCGTACACGTTCTGGACGTCGTCGCAGTCCTCCAGCGCGTCGATCAGCCGGAAGACCTTCTTGGCGCCCTCGGCGTCCAGCGGGACGCTGACCGACGGCAGGAACGTCGGGTCGGCCGACTCGTAGTCGTAACCGGCGTCCTGCAGCGCCTTGCGGACGTTGATCAGGTCGGTGGCCTCGGAGACGATCTCGAAGTTGTCGCCGAGGTCGTTGACCTCCTCCGCGCCCGCGTCGAGGACGGCCATCAGGACGTCGTCCTCGGACAGGTCGTTCTTGGGCATGATCACCACGCCCTTGCGGTTGAACAGGTACGACACCGAGCCCGGGTCGGCGAGCGAACCGCCGTTGCGGGTCAGCGCGGTGCGCACCTCGCCCGCCGCGCGGTTGCGGTTGTCGGTCAGGCACTCGATCAGCACGGCGACGCCGTTGGGGCCGTAGCCCTCGTAGTTGATCGTCTGCCAGTCCGCGCCGCCCGCTTCCTCACCGGCGCCGCGCTTGCGCGCGCGCTCGATGTTGTCCTGCGGGACCGAGTTCTTCTTCGCCTTCTGGATGGCGTCGTAGAGGGTCGGGTTGCCCTCGGGATCGCCCCCGCCGGTCCGCGCGGCGACCTCGATGTTCTTGATGAGTCTCGCGAACAGCTTGCCACGCTTGGCGTCGAGGGCGGCCTTCTTGTGCTTCGTGGTGGCCCACTTGGAGTGGCCGCTCATCTCTCCTCCGTCTCGCTCGTCGTCGCCGCGTCCCGCACCATCTCCACGAACAGGCGATGGACCCGATCGTCACCGGTCAGCTCCGGGTGGAAGGCCGTGGCGAGCACCGGCCCCTGCCGGACCGCGACGATCCTAGCGCCGCTGCCCTCGGCGCCGGGCACCGTGGCCAGCACCTCGACCCCGTCGCCTGCTTTTTCCACCCACGGGGCGCGGATGAAGACCGCGTGCAGGGGACCGCCGGGCAGCGCCGCGAAGGCCAGGTCCTCCTCGAAGGAGTCCACCTGGCGGCCGAAGGCGTTGCGCCGGACGATCACGTCCAGCGCGCCGAGCTGGTGCTGGTCGGGGCGGCCGTCCAGGGCCTGCTTCGCGAGCAGGATCATGCCCGCGCACGAGCCGAAGGCGGGCAGCCCCGCCGCGAGCCGCTCGCGGAGCGGGCCGAGCAGCTCGAAGGTTTCGAGCAGGCGCGACATGGTGGTGGACTCGCCGCCGGGCAGGACGAGCCCGTCGACGGCGGCCAGCTCGGACTCGCGCCGCACGGCGACGGCGCGCCCGCCCGCGCTCTCGACCATGGCGGCGTGCTCCCGCACGTCCCCCTGCAGCGCGAGAACGCCGATCACCGGTACCGCGGACACCTGACCTCCTGGAACACGTCGAAAACCACTGCGGGACCACGCGGCGGGGGCCGGCCGCGCCCGCGACCGGCCCCCGGGCGGAGGACTACCAGCCGCGCTCGGCGAGCCGGTGCGGCTCCGGCACGTCGTCCACGTTGATGCCGACCATCGCCTCGCCGAGGCCGCGGGACACCTTCGCGATCACGTCCGGGTCGTCGTGGAACGTGGTGGCCTTGACGATCGCCTCGGCGCGCTTCGCGGGGTCGCCGGACTTGAAGATGCCGGAGCCGACGAACACGCCCTCGGCGCCGAGCTGCATCATCATCGCCGCGTCGGCCGGGGTCGCGATGCCGCCCGCGGTGAACAGCACGACCGGCAGCTTGCCCTTCTCCGCCACCTCGCGCACCAGCTCGTAGGGCGCCTGCAGCTCCTTGGCGGCGACGTACAGCTCGTCCTCCGGCAGCGACGTGAGCCGCCGGATCTCGGCGCGGATCTTGCGCATGTGGGTGGTCGCGTTGGACACGTCGCCGGTGCCCGCCTCGCCCTTGGAGCGGATCATCGCCGCGCCCTCGTTGATGCGGCGCAGCGCCTCGCCCAGGTTCGTCGCCCCGCACACGAACGGCACGGTGAAGGCCCACTTGTCGATGTGGTTGGCGTAATCGGCGGGGGTGAGCACCTCGGACTCGTCGATGTAGTCGACACCGAGCGACTGCAGCACCTGCGCCTCGACGAAGTGGCCGATCCGCGCCTTGGCCATGACCGGGATGGAGACGGTGTCGATGATGCCCTCGATGAGGTCCGGGTCGCTCATCCGCGCCACCCCGCCCTGCGCGCGGATGTCGGCGGGCACGCGCTCGAGCGCCATGACGGCCACCGCGCCGGCGTCCTCGGCGATCTTGGCCTGCTCGGGGGTGACGACGTCCATGATCACGCCGCCCTTGAGCATCTCGGCCATGCCCCGCTTGACGCGGGCGGTGCCCCGTTCGGGCGTGGCGGAACTGCTGGACTGAACTTCGGACACGACAGAACGCCTTTCACGAAACACAGAGGGGGTTCGGGGTCCAGTCTAGGTTTCGGTGGACCGCTCCCCCAGGCCAGTTCGCCGCGATCTCAGCAGTCCACTTTCGCTCCGCAGGCGCAACCTGCCCGCGCGGGGTTGCCGGACCATGCTCGCCGGGTGTGTGATCGAGGACACACCTTTCGACAGCGTCGTCCCCCGGGGAGCCCGTCATGGCCGACAAACAAGCCCGCACCGTCGATGCCGGAGCCGCGGTCGCTGTGGACGACCCGGTCAAGGTCCGCAACGTGGTCCTGGTCGGGCCGTCCGGCTCCGGCAAGACCACCCTCACCGAGGCCCTGCTCGCGGTGTCCGGCACCGTGACCAGGGCCGGTTCCGTTGTGGAGGGCACCACGGTCTGCGACCACGACCCGGCGGCCGTGCGCCAGCAGCGCTCGGTCGGGCTCTCCGTCGCGCCGGTGATGCACGACGGGCACAAGATCAACCTGATCGACACCCCCGGTTACGCCGACTTCGTGGGCGAGCTGCGGGCCGGGCTGCGCGCCGCCGACGCCGCGTTGTTCGTGGTGTGCTCGGCCGAGGGCGTCGACCCGGCGACGGTGGCCATCTGGGAGGAGTGCGCCGCGGTGGGCATGCCGCGCGCCGTGATCGTCTCCCGGCTGGACCACCACCGCGCCGACCCCGAGGGCGAGATCGCCGCGTGCCAGGACGCCTTCGGCGCCGGCGTGCTGCCGCTGTACTTGCCGGCGAGCGGCCCGGAGCCGGGCCTGGTCGGGCTGATCACACGGCGGCTGTACGACTACTCGGACGGCTTCCCGCCGCGCCTGGGCGAACCGTCGCCGGCGGACCTCGAGCGGCTGACCGAGGCGCGCAACGAGCTCATCGAGGGCATCATCGCCGAGAGCGAGGACGAGACCCTGATGGACCGCTACCTCGCGGGCGAGGAGATCAGCGAGGACACGCTGATCGCGGACCTGGAGACGGCGGTGGCGCGCGGGTCCTTCCACCCGGTGATCCCGGTGTGCGCGGCCACCGGCGTGGGGCTGGCCGAGGTGCTCGATGGCATCGTCCGCGCGTTCCCGTCGCCGCTGGAGCACAAGCTGCCGCCGGTCACCACGCCCGAGGGCGCCCCGCACCCCGAGCTGAGCACCGACCCGGACGGGCCGCTGGCCGCCGAGGTGGTGCGCACCGCCGTCGACTCCTACGTCGGGCGGGTGTCGCTCGTCCGGGTGTTCTCCGGGACGCTGCGGCCGGAGCGGCCGGTGCACGTGTCCGGGCACGGCATGGCCGAACGCGGTCACGAGGACCACGACACCGACGAGCGGGTGGCGCACCTGTACTCGCCGCTGGGCGCGAACCTGCGCGAGGTGCCCTACTGCGTCGCCGGGGACCTGTGCGCGCTGACGAAGGTCGGGTCGGCCGAGACCGGCGACACCGTCTCCTCCCCCGACCACCCGCTGCTGATGCGCCCGTGGCCGATGCCCGAGCCGCTGCTGCCGGTGGCCGTCGTGGCGCGCAACCGCAGCGACGAGGACGCCTTGGCGCGCAACCTGTCCCGCCTGGTGGCCGGCGACCCGACGCTGCGGCTGGAGCGCAACGCCGAGACGGCGCAACTGGTCCTGTGGTGCATGGGCGAGGCGCACGCGGACGTCGTGCTGTCCCGGCTGCGGGCCGGCGGGGCCGAAGTGGACACCGAGCCGGTGAAGACGAGCCTGCGCGAGACGTTCGCCGGGCCGGCGAAGGGGCACGGGCGGCACGTGAAGCAGTCCGGCGGGCACGGCCAGTACGCGGTGTGCGACATCGAGGTCGAACCGCTGCCGCGGGGCGCCGGGTTCGAGTTCGTGGACCGGATCGTCGGCGGGGCCGTACCGCACCAGTTCATCCCGAGCGTGGAGAAGGGGGTGCGGGCGCAGCTGCAGCGCGGGCTGGTGGCCGGCTACCCGGTGGTCGACGTGCGGGTGACGCTCGTCGACGGCAAGGCGCACAGCGTGGACTCCTCGGACGCGGCGTTCCAGACCGCGGGCGCGCTGGCGCTGAAGGAGGCCGCCGCGAACGGGCGGGTGGTGCTGCTCGAACCGCTGGACGAGGTCGACGTCCGGGTGCCGGACGAGTACCTGGGCGCGGTGCTCGGCGACCTGTCCGCGCGGCGCGGCCGGGTGCTGGGGACGGAGTCGGTGAGCGGCGGGCGGAGCATCGTGCGCGCAGAGGTGCCCGCGACCGAGCTGCTGCGGTACACCACGGAGCTGCGGTCGCTGAGCTCCGGGACGGCGACGTTCACCCGCAGGCACACGCGCTACGACCCGATGCCGGAGAACCTGGTGGCGGCGCACGCCTGAAATTCACGGGCGCGGGCCGCGGTGGGGTGCCTATTCTCGCCGCATGCGCTACCACGAGGACGCCGAGCTGCTGGCGGCGATCGGGACGGCGATCGGGGAGCACCGGATCACCGTCCGGCTGCCGCGTGCGCTCGCCGAGGCCGCCGTGGCCGCCTGGCAGCGCGACGAGACCGGGCCGGTGGAGCCGGAGAGCCCGGAGCAGTGGGTGCTGCGGGACCGGGCGGCCGAACTGGCGCTGATCGGGCTCGCGGTGTCCGAGCGGGGCCGGGCCGAGGGGGACTTCGTGGTGGTGGACCTGGATGTGGCCGCGGCGGGCGCCGCGGTGCGAGCCGCCCGGGAGTGAGCCGGAGGCGGCACTCGCGCAGCGGCCGGCGCGGCGCGGAACTGGCGCAGGGCGGCGCGGCGCGCGGCAGAGCGGAACTCGCGCAGGGCGGCGTGCATGGCGGAGCGGAACTCGCGCCCGCACATGAGGAACTCGCGCGGCGAAGCCGCGGCGGGGGCGGCACTCGGCCGCTCCCGGACGCGGAACTCGCGCCCGTGAACAGGATTCCCGCACGACCCGCTCGACGGGCGCGTTCGTGGGCAGGCATCAATCCCGCGGTGGGCGAGGTCCGCCCCGCCGGGGCGCGCTCAACGGGCGAATCACCGCCGGACCGGCCGTTGCGACCTGCGCAGGGCCGCTCGGCGCCGTGCGGGCGGCACCGGCCGCGGAACTCGCGTCCGTGAACGGGGTTCGCGCACAACGCGCGCCACAACCCGTTCGTGGGTCGGCACGCAACGCGGCCGCGGCCGAGGTCCACCTCGCCGGGCGCGATCAGCGGGTGAAGAACCGCCGGACCGGCCGTTGCGACTCGCGCGGGGCCGCTCAGCGCGGCGGTCAGGCGCCCGCGGCTCAGCGGCCGAAGAAGCCACCCGGCCGGCCGTTGCGGTCCGCGATCAGCCCAGCCAAGGTCGCGATCGCGATTTCCGCCGGGCGGCGCGAGCCGATGTCCAGGCCGATCGGGCGGTGCACCCGGGCGATGTCGGCCTCCGCCACGCCCAGCGACCGCAGCGCCGCCACGTGCGGGCCCTCGTGTCGCGGGTTGCCCATCACCCCGGCCCAGCGCACCGGCCGCGCCAGCACGTCCCGCAGCGCGGTGCCCAGCTCGGGCCGGTGGTGGTCGGTCACCACGACATCCGTGTCGCCATCGAGGTCCGGCAACTCGGCCGTCGCGCCCGGGACCGCTCGCGCGGGGTCCGGTTCGAACAGCAGCGTCCGGTAGCCCAGGTCCTCGCCGTAGCGCAGCAGGAACTCCGCGACCGGTGAGGCGAACACCGCGACCAGCGTCCGCGTGTCCACCGCTGAATCGTCCGCGCCGTGCGCCACCGCGCACGCCGAGTCTTCCGTAGCCATACGCGGATCCTAAGCGCCCGGCACCGGCGGTTCCGCGATCTCGAAGTACTCCGGCTGCCGGGCGGTGCCCGCCAGCTTGAAGTACCGCACCTTCCGCCGCCGTCGCAGCGCCAGCGTGTCGCGCACCGCGTCGTTGTGCACGCGCCGCGCGATCACCACCCGGTGCTCGGCGTCGGCCAGCTCCTCGGCCAGCGACGCGGGCAGCCGGGCCCGGTCGACCGTCTCCAGCAGCCGCGTCAGCTCGTTCTCCGCGACCTCGCGCTCGGCGCGCGGGGCCTTCTCCGCGATGTCCGCCGCCTCGCGCAGGCCCGGCGCCGCGCCGTCGACGGCCGCCACGGCCCGCGCGACCACCGCCCGCCGCGCCAGCGCCGCGTCCAGCGCCGCCCACCCGGCGTCCAGCCGGACGTGCAGCCGGTCCAGCCGGTTGGCGGTCGCGACCAGGAACAACCCGCCGAGCACGACGATCGCCGCGACGATCGAGACGACCAGCACGAACCAGTTCACAGCGGCGCGTCCTCCGCACTGACCCGCCGCGGGTCGGCGGCGATCGCCGTTTCGTAGACCCGCAGCACCTGCGTCACCACGACCGGCCAGTCGTAGATCGCGACCCGCTCCCCCGCCGCCGCGGCCAGCGACGTCCGCCGCGCCGGGTCGCCGAGCAGCTCACGCAGGCAATCGGCCAGCGCGGCGCTGTCGCCGGTGGTGAACAGCGCCCCGGCGCGGCCGTCGTCGAGCACGCGGCGGAACGAGTCGAGGTTGCTCGCCGCCACCGCCGTCCCGGCCGCCATCGCCTCGGTGAGGATCATCCCGAAGCTCTCGCCGCCGGTGTTGGGCGCGCAGTACACGTCCACGCTGCGCAGCGCCCGCGCCTTGGTGGCGTCGTCGACCTGCCCGAGCAGCTCCAGGTGCGGCGCCAGCTCCGGGCCCGCCATCCGGCGCAGCGCGTCGGCCTCGCCGCGCCCGACCACGAGCAGCCGCAGCTCCGGGAACTCCGGCAGCAGGCGTCGGGCGGCCTCCAGCAGGACGTCCATGCCCTTGCGCGGCTCGGTGAACCGGCCGACGAACCCGATCGTGCCGCCCGCCCGCGGATAACCCTCCAGCGGCTCGGCCCGGGAGAAGAACTCGACGTCGACGCCGTTCGGGATCTCCACCGCGTCACCACCGGCGTGCTCGACCTGCACCCGCCGCGCCAGCGCGGACACGGCGATGCGCGCGGTGATCTTCTCCAGCAGGGGCCGCAGCACCGGCTGGAACGCCGACAGCGTCCGGGACCGCGGCGTGGAGGTGTGGAACGTCGCGACGATCGGCCCGTCGGCGACCTTCAGCGCCAGCAGCGACAGGCTCGGCGCGGCAGGCTCGTGCAGGTGCAGCACGTCGAACCCGCCCTCGCGCAGCCACCGCCGCACCCGCGCGTAGGACACCGGGCCGAACTGCAGCCGCGCCACCGAGCCGTTGTATGGGATGCCGAGCGCCTTGCCCGCGGGGTGCACGAAGTCGGGCAGGTCCGCGTCGTCGTCCGCGGGCGCCAGCACCGACACCTCGTGCCCGCGGTCGCGCAGCGCGCGCGCCAGGTCCGTGACGTGCCCCTGGACACCGCCGGGCACGTCGAAGGAGTACGGGCAGACGATCCCGACCTTCACGCCGCTTCCTCCGCCGAAAAGGTCGCCTCCTCGAAATCGGCGGCCCACAGCTTCTGCATCATGTGCCAGTCCGCCGGGTGCGCGGCGATGTCGCCTGCGAAGACGTCGGCCAGTGCCTGGGTGGCCGCGGGCACCTCGGTGCGGTGCGCGACGCGGATGCGCGGGTGGATCCGGATGCCCCAGCCGTCCTCGGTGAACCAGCTGCCCACCGGCAGCAGCGCGGCGCCGGTGCTGGCGGCCAGCCGGGCCGGGCCGGCCGGCATGCTCGTCTTCTCCCCGAAGAACGACACCGGCACCCCGCTGCCGGACAGGTCGCGGTCGGCGATCAGGCACACCACCCGGTTCTCCCGCAACCGCTGCAGCAGCAACCGGAACGAGCCGGTGCCGCCGTCCGCGGACAGGATCTCGAACCCCAGCGACTCGCGGTAGGCGACGAACCGCTGGAACAGCGACTCCGGCTTGAGCCGTTCGACGACCGTGGTGAACGGGCCGTACCGGCCGACGGCCCAGATGCCCGGCACGTCCCAGTTCCCGCTGTGCGGCAACGCGACCACGGCGCCGTTGCCCTCGGCGAGCGCGGCGTCGAGGTTCTCCACGCCGCTGATCGTCGCGTTCACCCGGGCCCGGATGCCCTCCGCGTCCATCGTCGGCAGCCGGAACGCCTCGTGCCAGTAGCGCGCGTAGGACCGCACGGCCTGCCGGGTCAGCTCGTCGAGTTCGGTCTCGTCCGCCTGCGGCACGACGCGGACCAGGTTGCGGCGCAACTGCCGCACGCCGGGGCCCTTGCGCCACGCCGCGAAGTCCGCGGCCAGCCCGAAACCGGCCTTCGCCAGCGGCACCGGCAGGCGGCGCACCACGTTCCAGCCGGCCGCGTAGCCGAGGTCGGCCATCCGCTCGCCGAACCGGCCCATCAGCCCGCCTCCCTGGCGGAGGCGGCGACGGCCAGCATCCGCTGGACCGTGGTGACGATCGAGCCTGCGGCGAGCAGCCACAGCGTGCCCTCGACGGCGAACGGCACGCCGAGGCCCTCCAGCCCGGTGCCGACGAGCGCGATGATCAGCCGCTCGGCGCGCTCGACCAGCCCGCCGTCGGCCTTGAGACCCTCCGCCTCGGCGCGGGCCTTGATGTAGGAGATCACCTGCGCCAGCACGAGGCAGATCAGGCAGGCCGCCGCGGCGCGCAGGTTGTGCTCGACCGCGAAGCACCACCACGCGATGCCGGCGAACAGGGCGCCGTCGGCGAGCCGGTCGCAGGTCGCGTCCAGCGTCGCGCCGAACGGGGTGCCGTAGCCGCGGGCGCGGGCCATCGCGCCGTCGAGCAGGTCGAGCATCGCGAAGCCCCACACGGTGAACGTGCCGGCGAGCAGCATCCCGTTCGGGAAGAACACCAGGGCACAGGCGATCGCGCCGGCCGTGCCGATCATGGTCATCGCGTTCGGGGTCAGCCCGGCCCGCACCAGCGCGTGACCGAGCGGGTCCAGGGCTCGCGAGACGGACGCTCGCGCGAAGATGTTCAGCATCAGATCGTCGGGGTGGCGGTATCGGCGGGCATGTCCATCGCTCTCGGCGTTCCACCTGGGGCTGCGGGGTCGGTTTGCTGACCGCAGCCTATCCACCCGCTACGACGCTCCGGTGACGCGGCGCGCCCAAGGCGCCGCGCGCCCTCAGGCGAGGCGGTCCAGCCGGGCTTCCTCGGCCGCGACGGCTTCCGCGCAGCGGGGCGTGAGCTTGTCGCGGATCGCGTCGGAGATCTCCCCCAGCGCGCGCACCTGGTCCGGGGTGAGCGCGTCGAACAGGGCCTCGCGTACGGCCTCGACGTGCCCGGGAGCTGCGGCTTCGAGCGCGGCGAAGCCCCGGTCGGTCAGCTTCGCGAACGAGCCGCGCTTGTCGGTGCCGCAGCTGTCGCGGCGCACCCAGCCGTTGGCCTCCAGGCGGGCGACCGCGTGGGAGAGCCGGCTGCGTGACGAATGGCACTTCTCGGCCAGTTCGCTCATCCGCAGCGTGCGGCCGGGCGCCTCGGACAGCACGACGAGGACCTCGTAGTAGGTGTGCGGCATGCGGGCGTCGCGCTGGAGCTGGGAATCCACGTGGCCGCGCAGCATGGTGACGGCGACCGAGAACGAGCGCCACACACGCTGTTCGTCTTCGCTGAGCCATCGCGGTTCGGACATGTCTCACATAGTAGCCCTAGTTGAGCCCTCAACCATCTCTTCGCTAAGGTGTGGTTGAGGGCTCAACCAAGCTTCGTTGTGAGGAGACAAGCACATGACCGCTTCGACGACCGAGATCCCCGGCTACATCGCGGGCACCTGGACCATCGACTCGGTGCACTCCGACGTCGACTTCGTCGTCCGCCACCTGGGCGTGTCCAAGGTCCGCGGCCGCTTCGCCGAGGTCGAGGGCGAGATCGTGACCGGCGCCGACCTCGCGGACTCGAAGGTGACCGCGACCATCAAGGCGGGCAGCATCGACACGAAGAACGCCGACCGCGACGCGCACGTGAAGGGCGCCGACTTCCTGGACGTCGAGCAGTTCCCGACGCTGACCTTCGTGTCGACGGGCGTGCGCGCCGAGGACGGCGAGTACTTCATCGACGGCGAGCTGACCCTGCACGGCGTCACCAAGCCGGTCACCCTGACCGCCGAGGTCGGCGGCTTCGCCGACGGCATGGCCGAGGGCACCAAGGTGTTCGGCATCTCCGCCACCACCGAGATCAAGCGCAGCGACTTCGGCGTCGGCGCCAGCATCCCGGCCGCCGTGGTGAGCGACAAGGTGAAGATCGAGCTGAACATCGAGGCCGGCCTGCAGGCCTGAGAACTTCGCCGGGAAAAGGGTCCGGACGGGCACTCCGTCCGGACCCTTTCGCGCTACTGGGGAGTGTCCAGTAAGTCATCTGAGCCAGACGACGTTTCGCTGCTGGTAGGCGGCATCGAAAGCGGGAAGACACCCGCCGCGGGAACCTTTCGCCGCGTGACGAGCGATCTGGTCCTCCCGTTCCGGGCTGGTGAATCGGACTCGCCGGTCCCGCATCGCCTGCCGGGTCGAGGGATGCGACCAGGCCTTGTCCGCGATGACCATCTCGGGCCGACACCGCGGACGGCCCGGCCCGATCCACCTGGATGCCATCCAGCAGCGGCTCCAGTTGGGGGTTGTCGCCGGCCTGGCCGCCGGTGAGCAGCACCCGCATCGGTATCAGCCCGCCCCAGGACCGGCCCAGTCCTTCCCCGTCGACCGCGAGCGCCTCGACGGCGGGCGTGCAGCCCCTTTTCTTCCGAGCCCCAGCAGCGTGCTGATGTGCTCGCGCCACAGTGACCCGCCACCCAAGATCAAACCAGGCCAGCAGGTAGATCAGTTACCGGACACTCCCTGGACCCGCTTCCAGGCGTCCGAGAGCAGCTCGCGCGTTTCGCCGAGCAGCTGGGGCAGCACCTTCGTCTGGCCGATCACCGGCATGAAGTTCGCGTCGCCGCCCCAGCGCGGCACCAGGTGCTGGTGCAGGTGCGCCGCGATGCCGGCGCCCGCGATCACGCCCTGGTTCATCCCGATGTTGAACCCGTGCGCCCCGGACACCGACCGCACCACCTTCATCGCGTGCTGGGTGAACTCCGCCAGCTCCCGCGTCTCCTCCGGCGTCAGGTCCGGGTAGTCCGCCACGTGCCGGTACGGCAGCACCATCAGGTGCCCCGGGTTGTACGGGTACAGGTTCAGCACCGCCCACACGTGCTCACCGCGGGCCAGGATCAGCGCGTCGGCGTCGTCCATGCCGAGCAGGCGGCAGAACGGGCACCCCTCGGGCTCGTCGCCCTCCGGCTTGTCCTGCCCCTGCACGTAGGCGAGCCGGTGCGGGGTCCACAGGCGCTGCAACGCGTCCGGCACCCCGACGCCGTCCTGGCCCACCAGCTCCGGCTCGGTCAAGGCAGGACCGCCTTCAGCGCCTCGGCCGTCGGCGAGCTGTTCTCCCTCCGCTCGACCCAGCTCGTGATGGCCTCCACCGCGTCGGCCACCGGCACCCCGTTGATCTGGCTGCCGTCCCGGAACCGGAACGACACCGCGCCCGCCTCCACGTCCTTGGCGCCGGCCAGCACCATGAACGGCACCTTCTGCGTGGTGTGGGTGCGGATCTTCTTCTGCATCCGGTCGTCGCTGGTGTCCACCTCGACGCGGATCCCCTTGGCGCGCAACGCCTTCTCCACGCCGCGCAGGTGCTCGGCGTGCTCGTCGGCGATCGGGATGCCGACCACCTGCACCGGCGCCAGCCACGCCGGGAACGCGCCGGCGTAGTGCTCGGTGAGCACGCCGAAGAACCGCTCGATCGAGCCGAACAACGCGCGGTGGATGACCACCGGCTGCTTGCGGCTGCCGTCGGCGGCGGTGTAGGTCAGCTCGAACCGCTTGGGGTGGTTGAAGTCCAGCTGGATGGTCGACATCTGCCAGGACCGGCCGATGGCGTCCTTGGCCTGCACCGAGATCTTCGGGCCGTAGTAGGCCGCGCCGCCCGGGTCCGGCACCAGTTCCAGTCCGGAGTCGACGGCGGCCTGCCGCAGCGTCTCGGTGGCCTCCTCCCACTCCTCGTCGGAGCCGATGAACTTGTCCGAGTCACCGCGGGTGGACAGCTCCAGGTAGAAGTCGGACAGGCCGTAGTCGGCCAGCAGGTCGAGCACGAACCGCAGCAGCGACCGCAGCTCGCCCGGCATCTGCTCCTGCGTGCAGTAGATGTGCGAGTCGTCCATGGTCAGCCCGCGCACGCGGGTCAGGCCGTGCACCACACCGGACTTCTCGTACCGGTACACCGTGCCGAACTCGAACAGCCGCAGCGGCAGCTCCCGGTAGGACCGCCCGCGCGACTTGAAGATCAGGTGGTGCATCGGGCAGTTCATCGCCTTGAGGTAGTACTCCTCGCCCTCCAGGGGCAGCGGCGGGAACATCGTGTCGGCGTAGTAGGGCAGGTGGCCCGAGGTGTAGAACAGCCCGCTCTTGGTGATGTGCGGGGTGTTGACGAACTCGTAGCCGGACTCCTCGTGACGGCGGCGCGAGTAGTTCTCCAGCTCGCGGCGGATGATGCCGCCCTTGGGGTGGAACACCGGCAGGCCGGAGCCGATCTCCTCCGGGAAGGAGAACAGGTCCAGCTCCGCGCCGAGGCGGCGGTGGTCGCGGCGCTCCGCCTCGGCCAGCCGCTCCAGGTAGGCGTCCTGCGCCTCGGCCGACTCCCACGCGGTGCCGTAGATGCGCTGCAGCTGCGGGTTCTTCTCACTGCCGCGCCAGTACGCGGCGGCCACGCGGGTCAGCTTGAACGCCGGGATGAACTTCGTGGTGGGCACGTGCGGGCCGCGGCACAGGTCGCTCCACACGCGCTCCTTGGTGCGCGGGTCGAGGTTGTCGTAGATCGTCAGCTCGCCGCCGCCGACCTCCATCACCTCGGAGGTGTCCACATCAGACTTGAGGTCGATGAGCTCGAGCTTGAACGGCTCGCCGGCGAGCTCCTCGCGCGCCTGGTCGACCGAGTCGAAGCGACGGCGGGAGAACTGCTGCGCCCCCTTGATGATCTGCTTCATGCGCTTCTCCAGCGCCTGCAGGTCTTCCGGGGTGAACGGCTTGTCGACGAGGAAGTCGTAGTAGAAGCCGTCCTTCACGGGCGGGCCGATGCCGAGCTTGGCCTCCGGGAACTGCTGCTGCACCGCCTGGGCGAGCACGTGCGCCGCGGAGTGGCGGATGACGCTGCGGCCGTCCTCGGTGTTCGCCGCGACGGGCTCCACGGAGGCGTCCGCGTCAGGCGCCCACGCCAGGTCGCGCAGGCGCCCGTCGGCGTCGCGGACGACGACGATCGCGTCCGGCCCCTTGGTCGGCAGGCCCGCCTCGCGGATCGCGGCTCCGGCCGTGGTCCCGGCCGGCACCACCACGCTGGCGGCGGGTGCGGCTGCGGCGGACGACGGCTGGTTCACGATGGGCTCCTTCGAACGAAGTGATGTCCCACCGATGCTATCCGCCGCCCGCGCGCGGCCTTCCGCGAGGGACTTCAGACGGTCTCGACGACCTCGTCGTAGTCCAGGCGGGGCAGCCGGTCGAACCACGGGTTCTCACCCGGCTTGCCGACGTTCACCACGACCAGGGACTTCCAGTTGCGGTCGGCGAAGAACTCCTTGTCCACCCCGGCGGCGTCGAAGCCGGTCATCGGGCCGGCGGCCAGCCCGGCGGCGCGCACGCCGATGATGAAGTAGCCGACCTGCAGCAGGGAGTTCAGGCGGGCGAAGCCCTCGCGGCCGGTCTCGTCGGCGAAGAGGTCCTTCGCGTCCGGCTTGTGCGGGAAGGTCTTGGGCAGGTTCTCGTGGAAGTCGGTGTCGGCGGCCAGCACGACGGTCACCGGGGCGCTCGCGGTCTTGGCGCGGTTGCCTTCGGACATGTGCGGCAGCAGCCGCTGCTTGCCCTCCTCGGTGCGGATCACCAGCGCGCGCAGCGGCTGGGTGTTCATCGACGTCGGCGCCCACTTCACCAGGTCGTAGATCGCCTGGATCTGCTCCTCGCTGACCGGCTCGTCGGAGAACGAGTTCGCGGTGCGCGCCTGGCGGAACAGCAGGTCCTGCACGTCCTGCGGCACGTGGAGGGCGTCGGCGAGACTGGCGGTCGAAGTCATGGGTACTCCCAGGGGACGGATCTTGTGCCTTCGCTCCCTCACAACCTAGTTGAGCGCTTGACTATTTCCCGTGTGCGGATGGTCACTCGTAGACGCGCACCCAGTCGACCTCGGCCGTGCTGCGGATCGGCGCCGTCGGCTTGTGCCGGTTGTGGTTCTGCTGGATGACCAGGTGCATCGGCTCGCTCGGGATGGTGCCGGGCGTGCCGTAGGTCGCCCACGCGAGGCCGTCGATGTAGCAGGTGACGTGGTCGGGCTGCCACTCCACGGCGTAGTTGTGCCACTGGGTGATGTCGAGGTCCTTGCGCGTGTGGCCGGCGTCGATGTTGCCCGGGCCGTGCAGCCAGCTCTCCACGTACTGGCGGGCGGGGTCGTAGATCTCGGCGAAGTCGATCTCGCCGTCGGTGTTGGTGTCGCTCTCCGGCCACAGCAGCAGCACCGGGTTGAAGTCGGGGTCGGCGGGCGCCGGGAAGCGCGCGCGGACCTCCCACCGGCCGTAGGTCTGGTCGTCGTGCCAGGCGATGCCGCAGGTGGCCGCGGTGTCGTCACCGTCGCCGACGAGCGTGAGCGTGCCGCCGCGGACCACGCACTGGTCCGCGCTCAGGTTCTCACCCGAGACCGGGTTGTGGCCGTGGTAGATCTCCCAGTTCGCGGTGTTCACCCGGCGGCCGTCGAAGTCGTCCTGCGCGGTCAGCCGCCAGCCGTAGTTGGCCGCGGCCTCGTCGGAGCGCTCCGGGGTGATCACGGCGGTGCTCGGCGCCTCGGTGATCACGGTCGGCGAGGCCTCCTCGCCCGAGTCGTCGAAGCGCTCGGAGGTCACCCGGACGGCGAGGATCGCGACACCCACGAGTACTACGCAGGCGACCAGGATGACTACGCGACGCACCACGGCGACAACTTATCGTCCCCCGTACGGGTGGTTGATCTAGCCCCGCTCGCCCTGCCGCTTCGCGACCAGGAACAGCGCCTGCCGCCGCAGCCGCGCGCCCGGCGCCATCGCCGCGCCGACGAGCCGGTCGACCGGCCGCACGCCCCACACCGGATCGCTGGCCAGCCCCTCGGACAACGCGCGCTGCTCGGCGTACTCCGCGCGCTGGGCCCGCGCCGACAGGGAGTCCCGCCCGATCCGGAACGCCGCCAGCGACTCGCGCTGGCCGAAGAAGTCGCCGTGGCCCAGCAGCCCGATCCACAGCGCCAGGTCCATCGGGAACTTCCAGCGCGCGTCCCACCCGCCGACCGCGTCGAACTGCGCGCGGCGGAACAGCGCGCCGCCGGGCTCGCCGAGCGGGTTGCCGCCGTGCCGGACGACCTTGCGGATCACCGTGCTCGCCTCGTGGCGGCCGATCAGCCCGCGCAGCCCCCGGTTCGCGGCGAGCACCTCGCCGGTCTCGTTGATCATGTCGCGGCGCGAGCACACCAGCGCGATGGCCGGGTCGGTCGCCAGCACCTCGTACTGGCGGCGCAGGCAGTCGGGGTGCAGCAGGTCGTCAGCGCACACCAGCTTCACGAAGCGGCCGCTAGATTCGGCCACCACGCGGTTCCAGTTCTCCGCCAGCGGCAGGACGCGGTCGTTGCGGAGCACCTTGAGCCGCGGATCGGCGAAGCCCCGCAGGACGTCCGGGGTCTCGTCGGTCGAGGCGTTGTCCAGTACGACGAGCTCGAAGTCGTCGAAGGTCTGGGAAAGGACGCTGGAGACGGTGTCGGCGATGTACCGGCCGGACTGGTAGGCGGGGACGCACACGGAGACCGCGGCCGCGCTCACTGCTTTTCCCCCTTCCGGGTGTAGCTCTGAACAGGCAAAACGGTGATGGGTCACGCATGCTGGCACGCGTGGGGATCTTGGCGATGGTTGCCCTGCTCGTGGTGGGGCTGTTCGGCGGCTGGCCTCCGGCTGATCGGGACGCCCCCCCGGTGCCACCGGCCGTGACGCTGCTGCCCGGCGCCGGGGATGGGCTCGTACTCGGCGTGACGCACGCACAGTACAGCCTCGACTCGTGGCTCACACCCGGGCAGCGCACGAGTGGGGAACAGATCCTCGGCGCCACCCCGATGCTGCAGAACCAGCACATCATGGGCTTCGGCGTGGGCAATCCCGAGCCGGCGCCCGGCAGCTTCGACTGGTCCCGCCTGGACGAGCGGATGGACCTGATCGAGCGCACCGGCGGCACCCCGGTGATCACCCTGTGCTGCGCGCCCGACTGGATGAAGGGCGGCGCGCCCGGCACGACCGACTGGGACGACCTGGCCGCCGCCCCGCTGCCCGCGCACTTCGACGACTTCGCGCGCCTGTCCGCGACGGTCGCGAAGCGCTACCCGCAGGTCAGGTACTTCCAGGTGTGGAACGAGCTCAAGGGGTTCTGGGACGCCGAGGCGGGCGCCTGGGACGTGAAGGGCTACACCGACCTGTACAACCAGGTCTACGACGCGGTGAAGGCGGTGCGGCCGGACGCGCTGATCGGCGGCCCGTACGTCGTGCTGAACACCTGGTCCTCGGCCGCGGCCACGGATCACCCGTCGGAGATGCGCGGCCCGTACGGCGTGGTGGACCAGCGGTCGCTGGACGTCGTGGAGTACTGGAACCAGCACAAGCACGGCGCCGACTTCGTCGCGCTGGACGCCTCCACCGGCACCCGGGACAAGGGCCTGATCACCACGCCGGACAAGGCGAGCCAGCTCTACGCCGACGCGACCCGCTGGGCACGCAGCCTCACCGGGCTGCCGGTGTGGTGGTCGGAGTTCTACCCGGAGACCGCTCCCCCGCCCGCCAGGACCTGGTCCACCGCCGAGAGCGCCGAGGACACGGTGCCGGTGGACCAGGCGCGGGCGGTGGCCACGCTGGACGCGGTGGCCCGGGCCGCCGAGGCCGGCGCGGCCGCGATGCTGCTGTGGCAACCGGAGGCCAGCGACGACCTGCCCTACGCCGCGTTGTGGTCCGCGGCGCGGCCCGGCACGAACGTGCTGCGGCCGACGAGCCTGACCGCCGCGTGGACGTGGCTGGCGCCGCGGTTGCGCGAGGGGCTGGTCGACGTGCAGCGCCCCGCGAACCTGGTCCAGTTCAGCGCGCCCGGCGGCGAGGTCGTGGTCAACCCGCGGGCCGAGAGCGGGCTCGTCCGGTCGGATGGTCTGAGCGTGCGGGTGCCCCCGCTGACGATCCGGTTGCCGGGCTGAGCCGGTCACAACGTCAGTCCCACCACGATCCGCCAGATCGCGCCGATCGCGGTGAGCACGGTCAGCCCCACCGCCACCAGGTCCAGTGTGCGGATCCGCTCGGTGCGCGCGGAGGCGGTGTCGGTCGACCGGCGGCCGACGGCCATCTCCTTGAGCACCGTCCGCACCACGAGCACGACGAGCAGCGCCACCCCGAACAGCGCCGTGACCAGGGTGAGGAAGTCGGCCTGGCTCACGCCGGCTCCGCCACGACGGACGTCTGCCGCACCAGGCGGGCAGGCACCCCGGCGTAGACGCCGGGCACCGGGCAGTCGCGCGCCACCACCGCGCCGGCGGCGATCACCGCGTCGTCGGCGATGCGCACGCCGGGCAGGATCTGGGCCCGCGCGCCGACCCACACCCGGTCGCCGATCACGACCGGTCGGGCCTCGGCGACGCGGGACACCGTGCCGTCGGGCAGCGTCGGGTGGTGCGAGGTGATGATCATGACCTGGGGGCCGAACTGGCAGGCCGCGCCGATCGTGATCGGCCCGACCGACTCCAGGTAGCACTCGGCGTTGAGGAACGTGCGGCGGCCGATCTCGACGTTGCGCAGCGCGCCGTGGATCCGCAGCCCCGGGAAGATGTTCCCGGAGTGGATGCGCGCGCCGAACGCGCGGTAGCCCAGCAGCCGCAGCGGCCGCGGCACCAGCGCGCTGCCGAGCAGGCCGTTCACGATCGCGCCGACGGTCATCGACCACAGCTCGATGTGCACCTGGTCCTTCAGCCGCCGTCCCAGGGACCGGGTCTGGTTCACGTGTTCCCTCCGCCACTGCCCTGCACGAACCGGTCGGCGGGCGTCGTCCGGCCGAGCACCAGCGAACCCTGGTCGTCGAACACCAGGCGGTACAGCCCGGTGGCCTCGAGCTCGCGCACGAGGTCGGCGCCGTAGGTGTCGGGCACCTGCTCGAAGATCTTCATGTAGGCCCACTGCGGCTCGGTGAGCACAAGATAATCGGGGCCCTTCAGGCGCAGGCAGGCGACCAGCGCGGGGACGTCGTCCATGACGTCTTCGCAGTAGCCGTCGACCTCGAACTGGGACACCTCGCCGACCCGCGCGAACGACAGCGGCACCGAGTTGACCAGCGAGTCCACCCGCTGCCCCGGCTGCGCCTCGTGCACCGCCCAGCTCGCGGCGGCGATGTCGCTGGCGTGGAAGCTGATGTAGGCGTCGTTGCCGCCGCGCGCGGTGACCGTCGAGGCGAGCAGCCCGGTGAGCACGACCCACGGCACCCCGGCGGCGAGGACCGTGTGCCCGGGGCGGTTGCGCCAGCGCAGCCTGCGGGCCGCGGTGACGGACTTCTCCAGCGCGAGCGACGCGGGCAGGGCCATCACCGGCAGCGAGAAGAGGAAGCAGCGCATGAACACCTCGCCGCCGTAGGGCTGGGCCACGGCGAGCCCGAACGGCGCGACGCACAGGGCGGGCAGCAGCCACGACTTCAGCGAGTCGCGGCGCATCAGCCAGATGCCGTAGGCGGCCATGCCGGCGACGAACAGCGTGATCCCGATGCGCACGGTGAGCACCACGAGCCTGCCGGGGCTGCCCGCGAACCGGGCCACGATGCCCTCGTCCACCGAGGACCCGACGTCGCCGAGCGGGCTGAGGATCATCTGGACCAGCTGTCCGCTCCAGAACTCCGACGCGCCCAGCGAGAACCACACCACCGCGCCGCCGAGGACCACGAACGGCACCCACGCCGGCCACAGCCGCCCGAACACCAGCAGGAGCAGCAGCAGGACCCCGAGCACGTACGGGGTCAGCTGGTGGGTGGGCGCGAGCGCGAGCCCGATGAGCACCACCGCGCCCTGCGCGACCAGCCGCGCCTTCGGGCTGGACCGCGGCGCGAGCCGGGCCCGCAGCCGCGCCTTGACCGGTTCGGTGAGGCGGGGCCGCACGAGGTGCCGGAAGGTCAGCGTCAGCGCGGCGAGCATCAGGATCATCGCCGTGCCCTGCGGCGAGAAGTAGTCCTGCTCGGTCCAGTTCGCCACGAGGTAGAGCCACGGCGCGATCCACGCCGCGCGCCGGTTGCCCAGCGCGGACACGGCCAGCGCGCGCACGCCGAGCACCGCGAGCCCGGACAGCAGCACCGGCGCCCAGTTCAGGAACGGGATCGCGTCGGGCAGCCCGGCCGCGCGGGTGATCATCGCGACCAGGGCGAAGAACCCGGCCCAGGAGAACCGCGCGTCGTAGTCGTGCAGGATGTCGCCGTGCGTGGCGATGTAGTCGGCGAACCCGGCGTGCAGCCAGGCCACCGGCAGCCGCGCGACCTCCTCGACCGCGGGTTGCAGCCCGTAGACGCCGAGCACGCCGACGAGCGTGTAGAGCGAGAGCAACCAGGTGCGCGGGCGGTACCGGAGCAGTTCCAGCACCACCGCGGCGACCAGCAGCGGGTAGGACAGCAGCGTGGGCACCGACAGCTCGGCGACGAGCCCGAGCCCGCCGATCGACTCGGGCGGGATCGGGTGCAGCCCGATGATCCACAGCACCACCGCGACCCCGGCGAGGCCGGGACCGAAGAACGGGTCGGCGAGGAACGCGGGCCGTCCGGCGCCGGTGCCCAGCCGGGGCCGGGACTCGACCGCGCGGGACGGCGGTTCCGGCTTCGGCTGCGGAGCGAGCCTGCCGGAGGCCGGGATGTAGCGGGTGGGCGTGCCCGCCGGGGGCGGCTGCGTGAACCGCATCGGCTCCCGTGGCCGGGGCGAGGGGCGGCTGGTGCGGTTCGGGCGGACCGGGCGCAGGAAGCGGGTGGGCGGTTCGGTCACGGACGCGCCCCGAACACCCGGCGCCGCAGGTCGGCCAGCACCGCGGCGGCGATCACGGCCTGCGCCACGAGCATGCCGACCCCGAAGCCGAACTCGGTCGGCACCAGCAGCGCGAGCACGACGGCGGAGGCGGCGGTCACGGCCTGGAGCACCGCGACGCCGGCGCCCCGGCCCGCGGCCAGGTGCACGGCCACGCCCAGCACCACGACCAGCCGCGGCACCTGGGCGGCGAGCAGCACCCGCAGCAGGTCGGTGCCCGCGGTGTACTCCGCGCCGAAGATCGCCAGCATCACCCAGGCCAGCGCGGCGCCGACGGCGAGCAGCGGCACGAACACCAGCACCAGCCGCTTGCCCGCGTCGGTCACCAGCGACCGGGCGTGGCCCGGCTCGGCGGACAGGCGCACCACGAGCGGGTTCACGAACGCCGTCGCGGCGACGTCGAGCGCGTTGATCGCGGTCCAGACCACGAAGAAGACGGCGTTGGCCTCGGCGCCGAAGCGGTGCAGCACGATCAGCGGCACCAGGTTGTACAGCACGACCACGCACACCATGGCCGGGTAGCTCGGGGCGAGCAGCCGCACGATCTCCCGGCGGCCGGGCAGGAGTCCCGGCGCGAGCGCGGGCGAGGTGCGGCGCACCGAGCGCCAGATCAGGACGGTCACGACCACGACGCCGATCAGCGTGGGCACCGCCCAGGACAGCACCAGCCCGAGCGCGCCTGCCAGCGGCCCCAGCCCGGCGAGCAGTCCCAGCCGCGCCACCGAGAACGCGGTGTTCTCCACCGGCACCCAGCGGGCCAGGCCGAGCCCGGTGAGCACCTCGTCCTGGAACTGGAACACGGTCCAGCCGATCCCGGCGACGAGGAACCAGGCGACCCCGGCGGGCACCCGGTGCACCACCTCGGCCCCGGCGGGCACGAGGACGAACACGACCGAGCCGACGACGCCGCCGGCCAGGACCGCGAGATAGGTGCGCAGCAGCAGCCGCGGCCGCTGCGCGCCGGCGCGGGGCAGCCAGCGCAGGACCGCGGGCCCCAGGCCGAGCTCGGCGATCCCGGCGACGAGCAGGAACCCGGACACGAACGCCGAGGTGTCGCCCACCGCGGCGGGCGGCAGCAGCCGCGCGGCCAGCACCCAGCCGACCATCCCGGCCAGCGCGGTGATCGCGGCCGAGGCCGACAGCGCGAGGCCGTCGGCCACCATGCCCTTGCCCGGGGCGGTCTCCTTGCCGACCGTCATCGCGCCTCGCCGGGACGGCTTCGCAGCACGTGGTGCGCCAGCGGGAGCGCGGTGACGAACGCGAGCACCACGACCGCGGCCTCCGGGTGCCAGAACCGGGTCAGCACCAGCACCTGCGCCACGATCAGGGTGATCGCCAGCGAGATGCCGACCGCGCTCACCCAGGTCACCGACAGGTGCCGCACGTTCACGTAGGAGATCAGGGCCCAGCCGGGAGCGGTGAGCACGAACACCAGGACCGCCAGCGGCCGCAGGAAGAAGTCCAAACCGGACCAGACGAGCACGATCGTGACGAGGCAGACAGCAAGCAGCCCGTAGGCGGTGTACCGCCGGATCCTCAGCTGCTGCTCGACCACACGCGCCCTTCCTGCCCGTCGCCCTCCATCTTCACCGGCGGCCGGTTCCGGCCTCACCCCGGGCCCGCATCAGCGCCGCCGCGCCGCCGAGCAGGCCGAGGCGCTCGTCGCGGCGCAGCTGCCGCAGCCGCGACCGGGCGGCGCGGTCGGACAGCGGGAGTTCCGGGGTGCGGGACGCGAGCCGGGCCGCCCCGCGGGGCACCCGGCGCAGGATCGAGAACGCGGAAACCGGGCGGCGGCGCACGGACAGCACGAGCATCGCGGCCAGGCCGACGCCGTAGCCGCGCATCCGCTCCCGCAGTTCCAGCCAGTCCGCGCGGTGGATGTGCCGGGCCACGGCGTGCGGGGTGTGGACCACCGCGCCGCCGGCGTAGGCCAGCCGCACGAACAGGTCCAGGTCCTCCCCCGCCATCGTCGGCGTGCCCGCCCCGAGCAGCGGGTCGAAGCCGCCGAGCTCCTCGAAGACCTCCCGCCGCCAGGTCGCGCAGCTGCCCGGGCCGTAACGCGCCATGGACAGCGGGTAGAGCGGGTCCTCGCGCGCGGTGTCCCGGTCGATCCGCTGCCACCGCACCGAGTTGCTGTAGCCCTTGAGCCGTTCGAACAGGACCTCGGCGTCGGTCTCCAGGCTGGCGGGCAGCACGAGCGAGGTCACGCACCCGACCGCGGGGTCGGCGGCGAACTCCTCGGTGACCGCGTCGAACCAGCCGGGTTCGACGGTGATGTTCTCGTCGACGAACGCGATCAGGCCGTGGCTCGCGACGCGGGCGCCGGTGTTGCGGGCGACGCTGACGCCCTTGCGCGGCTCCACCACGTACCGCGCGCCCAGCGCCTCCACCTCGCCGCGCAGCCAGTCGTCGCCCTCGGGCAGCCGCGGCAGGTTGTCGACCACGATCACCTCGAGGTCCGGGTAGCCGGCCGCCAGCGCGGCGCGGGCGCTGGCCACGGCCTGCCGCTTGCGGTACGCGGTCGGGATCACGACGCTGACCGGCGGCCGGGTGAACTCCGGCCGCCGCCGCGGGGCGGGCGCGGTGGCCAGCTTCGGCAGCCGCACGACGCCGCGTTCCACCGGGAGCAGCAGGACGTCGAGGGTGCGGTCGCCGTCGCGGACGAGCACCTGCGCCGCGCGGTAGTGGCCGACCGGCCGGTGCGGCACGGGCAGCTCCTCGGGGGCGGTGCGGGCGTCCACGGTGGCGATGTGGATCGGCCCGTGCACCAGCGACGACGACGGGCGTGGCCGCGCCGGGCGGATCTGCACCTTGCCGCGCAGGTACCCGGCGGCGGTCGAGGACACCACGGTCACCAGCCCGAGCACGCCGGCCGCGCCGGAGGTGCGGAACAACGCGAGCCGCCCGAACTCGCGCACCGCGGCGGCCGGGATGGTCCGGCTCAGGTAGTCGCGCTCGGTGGACAGCGCCGCCTCGCTGCCGACCAGGCGCGAGACGTAGGCCTTGGACAGCCCCTCGCCCCAGCCGCGGCGGCGCAGGTACGCCCACGTGGTGCGCTCCGGGGTGACGCGGTGGCGCACCACCGCCTGCGGCCGGAACACGATCCGCGCGCCGGGCGAGGCCTGCCGCAGCCGGATGCACAGCTCGGTCTCCTCGCAGCCGAGCGGCGTGCGCCCGATGCGGCCGAGGTCCTCGGAGAACAACCCGGCGAGTGTGAACGCCTCGCGGCGGAAGGACATGTTGCAACCCATCAGGTTGCGCACCGGCGCCTCCGCCGTGGGCTGCCCGGTGTAGGTGCAGCCGACGACCCAGTCCAGTTCGCCGTGCACCGACCCGCGACCGGCGGGGAGCTTGGCCGGCCGCCGCCCGCCCGGCCAGCGCGGGCGGGCCGAGCCGCCGACGGCCAGCACGTCCCGGTCGCGGTAGCCGGCCAGCAGCTGCTCCAGCCAGTCGGGCGCGGCTTCGGCGTCGTCGTCGAGGAACGCGATCACGTCGCCCTTGGCGAGCCCGACCGCGGTGTTGCGGGCGCCGGACAGGCCGCGCCGCCCGGCGTTGGGCACCACCGTCACGCCGACGAACTCCGCGGCGGCCCGCCGCTCCAGTTCCGGGTTGTGGTCGATGACGACGATGATCTCGCGCGGCGGCGCGGATTGGTCGCGGGCGGAGGCGACCGCCGCGGTCAGGTCGTCCCAGCGCTCCTCGGTGTAGGCGCAGATCACCACGGTGGTGTCGAACGAGGTCATGCTTCGGGCGCTCCCGTGTCCAGCGCGAGCGCCGCCGGGGTTTCCACGACCGGGTCCGGGGTGAACAGGCCGAACCGGCGGCTGCGGCGCTGGCGGCCGACCCGCTGCCACTCCGCGACCAGCGTGCGCAGCACCCGGCCGCCGTCGGAGAACGTGCGCAGGTTGGTCTCGCCGTGCAGGCGCGCCCGCTCGACGCTGGGGACCTCGGTGATCCACAGGCCCAGCGCGGCCATCCGGCAGTTGATGACCGTCTCGATCTCGAAGCCGTCGCCCCACAGCATCTCCTCGCCCGCGGGCGCGAACACCGGCGGCAGGTTCAGCAAGGCAACCAGATCCCGCCAGAACGCGTTGTAGCCGTAACAGAGATCGGTGAACCCGGCGCTGAAGAGCGTGTTGGACAGGCGGTTGAGCCCGGAGTTCCCCGCGGCGCGGAGGTGGGTGATGTCGTGGCTGCCGCCACCGGGGGCGAACCGGGTGCCCTTGGCGAAGTCGGCGCCGTCGGTGAGCGCTTCCACGAACCGCGGGATCTCCGCCGGATCGGCCGAACCGTCGGCGTCGAACATCACGATCACGTCGCCGGACGCGGCGAGGAAGCCGCAGGCCAGCGCGTTGCCCTTGCCGCGCCGGGTCTGCTTGATGACCCGCACGCCCGGCCGCGCGGCACGCGCGATCTCCGGTGTGCCGTCGCCGGTGTCGGCGTCGACGACCAGCACCTCGTGCACGGGCGGCAGCTCGGGCAGGATCTCACGCAGGTTCGCCGCCTCGTTCTTCGCCGGCACCACGACGGTGACGCGCGGGTCGGGCCCGCGGCGGGGCGGGTGCGCGGCGGCGAAGGCGAACGCGTCGCCCAGGTTCTCGTAGTCGGTGACGGGACTGGGGGAATCCATGATCGTCAACGCCGTGCTGTCCTTGCTGGCGGGCACACCGGGTCGGCTGGTGCGCGGGTCGGGGAAGTGCGGGGCTGGTGCTCGATCGTGTGACGCGCGGCCCTGCGGTCAGGTTCGGTGTCTTCGCAGATCTTCCGCGAGACGGCCGCCTGCCTGCTCGGACTTCAGCCACGCGAGGCGGGTGTAGCGCTGCGTGAACGCGTCCATGGTCAGGCCGTGGCGGGTGTAGTGCCCGGCCAGCTCGCGGGCGCCGTCCTCGACGGACCAGACGGCCGCGTACCCGGGAAGCGCTTCCCGGATGCGGGAGAAGTCCACCCGGTAGGAGCGGGGATCGGGGCCCGCCTCGCCGGTGATGAGCAGTTCCGAGCCCGGCACGGCGGTGACCACGGACTCGGCGATCTGGCGCACCGTGAGGTTGTTGGCCTCGGTGCCCACGTTGAACGCCCGGTCGTGCACGGCTTCGGCGGGCGCGGTGAGCGCCGCCGCGAACGCCGTGGCGATGTCGTGCGCGTGCACCAGCGGCCGCCACGGCGTGCCGTCGGAGAGCACCCGCACCTGGCCGGTGAGCACGGCGTGGCCCACCAGGTTGTTCAGCACGATGTCCGCGCGCAGCCGCGGGGAGAACCCGAAGGCGGTCGCGTTGCGCAGGTACACCGGGCTGAAGCCGGAGTCGGCGAGGTCGTGCAGGTCGTCCTCGACGCGCACCTTGGACTCCGCGTACGGGGTGACCGGGCGCAGCGGCGCGTCCTCGGTGACCAGGTCGTCCCCCGCCGCGCCGTACACGGAGCAGGTCGAGGCGTACAGGAAGCGGCGCACGCCGGCGTCCTTGGCGAGCTTGGCCAGCTGCACCGAGGCGGTGTGGTTGATCTCGTAGGTCAGCTCCGGCGCGAGCGCGCCCAGCGGGTCGTTGGACAGCGCGGCCAGGTGGATCACGGCGTCCACACCGGACAGCCGGTCGGCCGTGACGTCGCGCAGGTCCACCGGGCCGCCCGGCGGGTCGTCCGGGGCGGGCCCGAGCACGCACGCGGCGAACAGGCCGGAGTCCAGGCCGAGCACCTCGTGCCCCGCCTCGCGCAGCACCGGCGCCATCACCGATCCCAGGTAGCCCTGGTGGCCGGTCAGCAGGACCCGCATCAGCGCACCTCCGCCGGGATCGGGGACGGGCGTTCCCACAGCATCCACGGGCGCGCGCCGCTCTCGTAGGCCGCGTCCAGCGCCGCGCGTTCCTTGAACGTGTCGGCGGGCTGCCAGAAGCCGCGGTAGGGGTAGGCGATCAACCGGTCCTTCTCGGCCAGCGCGGCGCAGCCGTCCTCGACCAGGTCGCCGTTCTCCGGGAGGTGGTCGAAGATCTCCTGCCGCAGCACGAAGTAGCCGGCGTTCTCCCACAGCGGGAGGCGGCTGGCCGAGCTGATCCCGGACACGCGGTTGGTGCCGTCCCGGAACTCCACGCAGTGGAACGACGACTGCGGCGGCACCACCATCATCGAGGCGCCCGCGTCGGAGGCGGCGAGGTTGTCGACCATGACGTCGAGCGGGGCGTCGGTGAGCACGTCGGCGTAGTTGGCGAGGAACATCTCCTCGCCCTCGACGTGCTTGCGGACCCGGCGCAGCCGCTCCCCGATCGGCGACTCGACGCCGGTGTGCACGAACGTGATCGACCAGTCGCTGATGTCGGTGGACAGCAGCTCGACCTCACCGCCGCGCAGCACGAAGTCGTTGGACGCGGTCTCGGTGTAGCTCAGGAAGAAGTCCGTGATGTGCCGCGCTCCGTAGCCGAGGCACAGGATGAAGTCGGTGTGCCCGAAGTGCGCGTAGTACCGCATCACGTGCCACAGCAGCGGCCGCGGGCCGACCATCTGCATCGGCTTGGGCACGTCGTCCGCGGGGCCGTTGCGCATGCGCATGCCGTAGCCGCCGCAGAAGAGCACCACCTTCATTCAGTTCACCTCGACAGCGTGCAGCACGGGATTTCTCGGGGAGACGATCTCCAGCTCCGGGATCGCGAACACCAGGCGGCCGCCCCAGTCCGCGACATGGGCCAGTTGTTCGGTCAGCTCGGCGCGCAGGTTCCACGGCAGCACGAGCACGTAGTCGGGCCGGTCCGCCGCGATCCGCTCGGGCTCGTGGATCGGGATGCGCGTGCCGGGGGTGAACCGGCCGTGCTTGTACGGGTTGCGGTCCACTGTGTACTCGAGCAGGTCGGGCCGGATCCCGCAGTGGTTGAGCAGGGTGTTGCCCTTGCCCGGCGCGCCGTAGCCGACGACCCGCTCGCCCCGGCGCTTCGCGCCGATCAGGAACTCCAGCAGCGACAGCCGGATCTCCTCGACGCGGCGCGCGAAACCGGCGTAGCCGGACAGCTCGTGCAGCCCGGCGGCGCGCTCCCGGTCGAGCACCTCGGCGACCCGCGGGGACGGCTCGCCGGCGGCCTCGGCCGGCCGCGCCCACACGCGGATCGAGCCGCCGTGCGTGTCCAGCAGTTCGACGTCGGTCACGGCCAGGCCGCCGGTCGCCAGCGCCCGCTGCGCGGAAGCGAGCGTGTAGTACTGGAAGTGCTCGTGGTAGATCGTGTCGTACTGGGTCAGCTCGACGAGGCTGAGCAGGTGCTGCACCTCGATCGAGACCCAGCCGTCGTCGGCGACGAGCGCCCGCAGGCCCTTCGTGAAGCCGAGGACGTCCGGGATGTGCGCGTAGACGTTGTTGGCCACCACCAGGTCCGCGGGCCCGTGCTCGGCGCGGACCGCGGCGCCGGTCTCCGGGGTCAGGAACGCGGTCAGGGTCGGCACCCCGGCCTCGCGCGCGGCCGCGCCGACGTTGACCGACGGCTCGATGCCCAGGCAGCGCAGGCCGCGGCCGACGACGTTGCGCAGCAGGTAGCCGTCGTTGCTGGCGACCTCGACGACGAAGGAGTCCGGGCCGAGCCCGAGGCGGCTCACGGCGGTGTCGACGAACTTCCCGGCGTGCGCCAGCCAGGAGTGGGAAAACGACGAGAAGTAAGCGTATTCGGTGAACGTCTCGACGGGATCGATCAGGGGCGGCAGCTGGGCCAGCAGGCACTCCGGGCAGATCCGCAGGTGCAGCGGGTACGCCGGCTCCGGCGCGTCGAGATCCGCCGCGGCGAGGAACGACTCGCAGGGCGGGCTCGCGCCGAGGTCGACCACGCTGCGCAGACCCGGCGAACCGCACAGGCGGCAGGACAGCGTCTGGGCTGACATGGTGCGGCTTGCTCCCCGGTGATCGATCCTCCCGCCCCCGGAAAAGGGGCCTATGTCAACGTGACTATAGGGATGGCAGTGGCCAGCGTTACGAGCAACCGGGTGATCAGTTCACCCCGATCGGGTGATCACTACCACTCGCCGTAGTGCCCGAACTCACGAGAAGTCACTAAGAAGAGATCATCTTCGCGTTTTGACCGGTTTGACCGGCCGCGATTCATGCCACGATCCACTCGCAGTGGTCGCCGTCGAGCTGCGGGAAGGCGGCGCGCACCTCGGGCTCGAGATCGGGGACGAACAGCAGGACGGCTCGCGGGATCGGGTGGGTGAGGACTTCCGTTGATACCACCGGAATCCGGGTACCGGGCATCCGCCGACCGTGCTTCGCGGGCGAGACGTCCGCGATCTCCGGCAACAGATCGATATCGATTCCGGCGCGGCGCAGCAACACCACCGCCCGGGACGCGGCGCCGTAGCCGACCACGCGCTGCCCCGCGTGCTCCCGCAAGCGCGCGCGGATGCGGTCGCAGCCCGCTTCGACGGCCCGGCCGAGCCCGGCGACGACCGGGATCCGGTCGGCGCCGGCGGCGCGTTCCCCGGCCACCAGGCCGTCGGTCTCCGCCGCCGGGCTCGCGTCACGGGCGAGTTCGAGGAGCACGGTGCCGCCGTAGAGGTCGAAGGTCCAGCTGCGGCCGGGCCGCAGGCCCGCGGACGCGGCGAGGGTGATCGCCGCCGGAGCCGAGTAGTAGGCGAAGTGCCCGTGCCGCAAGGCGTTCCACTGCCCCTGCCGGACGATCGAGGCCAGCGAGTGGAACTGCATCAGCAGGGCGCCACCGGGGGCGAGCCGCGCCGCGCGCCGGGCCATGGCCGCGCGCTGGTCCGGTTCGTGCATCAGCCCGAAGCAGTCGACGACGACGTCCGCTGGCTCGTCCGCGGCCGCCTCCCGCATGCCCGCGGCGCGCAGCAACGGCAGCCACGAACCGCCGTGCGGGCTGCCGAACTCCGCCACCGTCGCGCCCGGCCGCACCAGCCCGGCACCCGTGAGCCGGGTGACCGCGGCGGCGGCCTGGTCGGTCAGCGCCTTCGGCTCCACCCCGGCGGGTTCCTCGGCCGTGCCCGGATCCTCGGCCAGCTGGGCCAGCGCGCACCGCGCGCACATCCACATCCGCAGCGGCCACACCGGATCCGGGCCGGGATCGGCCGCGGGCGGGAACAGGTCGCACGGCGGCTGGTCCCCCAGATCCAGCACGACCTCGCCGTCGGTGGCGCCGCACGCCCGGCAGGTGATCACCGCGCCCCCTCCCCGAGCGCCAGCGCGAGCTTGTCCACGTAGAAGGCCTCGGCGTAGCGGGTGTGCTGCTGCACCCCGCGCAGCCGGGCGAGGCCGAGGAACGCGTCGCGGGTGTACCAGTCGCGGCCGTGCTGCGACGGGTAGTGCTTGGCCAGCAGGTCGGCCTTCGCCTCGGCGACCTCCTCGGTGAGCGGCTGGTACACGGTCGGCTGGCCGAGGTCGCCGTCCCACTTGAGGATCTCGTAGCCGAGCACGGGCTGGTCGCGGAACACGGTGGGCACGATCTCGGCGAGCAACCGGTGGTCCTGGTGGCGGTCGCCCGGCTGCGGCGCGAACACCAGGTCCGGGGTGACCCGGCCGCGCAGCGCGGTGACCGCGTCCTTGACCGCGTTCCAGTGCGCGGGCATCCGCCCGTCGGGCAGGTCCAGCACGGTCAGCTCGACGCGCGCCGGCGCGCAGAACTCGGCCAGCGCAGCCTCCTCCTCGGCGGCGCGCTCGGTGCCGCCGCCGGACAGGACGAGCGCGTGCACCTCGAGGTCCGGCCGGCGCGCGCACAGCGTGAGCAGCGCGCCGCCGGCGCCGATGGCGAGGTCGTCGCAGTGGGCGCCGAGCAGCGCGACCGAGCGGAGACGGGGGAAGGTGAGAGCCTGCACGTCGGGCAAGGGTGCCAGAGGCGGCGTCAGTACGCGCCCCGGCCTCCGGTGACCGCGCGGAAGGTCTTCCACAGGATCGCCATGTCCAGCGCCAGCGACCAGTCCTCGACGTACCGCAGGTCGAGGCGGACGCTCTCCTCCCAGGACAGGTCGCTGCGGCCGCTGACCTGCCACAACCCGGTCATGCCCGGCTTGACGAGCAGCTTGCGGCGCGCGGCGCGCTCGTAGTTCTCGGTCTCGGCGGGCAGCGGCGGCCGCGGGCCGACCAGCGACATGGTGCCGCCCAGGACGTTGAACAGCTGCGGCAGCTCGTCCAGGGAGTACCGGCGCAGCACCGCGCCGACGCGGGTGATGCGCGGGTCGCGGCGGAGCTTGAACAGCGGGCCGGAGCCCTCGTTGTCGCCGAGCAGGCCGTGCCGCAGGCGGTCGGCGTCGATCACCATGGTGCGGAACTTGACCATCGTGAAGGTGCGGCCGTCCCGGCCGACGCGCAGCTGGCGGTAGAACACCGGGCCGCGGTCGTTGAGCTTGATCAGCGCCGCGATGCAGAGCAGGAGCGGCGCGGCCAGCACGAGCAGCGCCGCGGCGCCCATGCGGTCGACGACGTCCTTCACGACCCGGCGGCCGCCGGTGAACGTGGGCGCGGAGACCCGCAGCAGCGGCATGCCGAGCACTCCGGACACGTTGAGCCGGGGGCCCGCGATCTCCATCAGCACCGGGGCGACTACCAGTTCCGCGCCCGTGCCCTCCAGGTCCCACGCCAGCCGCTGCAGCCGCTCCGGTGTCCAATGCGGATCGGAGGTGACCGCCACGACCCGGTAGCCGCCGCGGCGGACCTGGTCGGCGAGCTCGTCGAGGCGGCCTGCCACCGCGATGCCGCCGATCTCGCCGGTGCCGCGTTCGCCCTGCCCGGTCGCGGTGCACACGGCCGACACCTGCCACCCGACGTGCGATTCGGTGCGAGTGCGCTCGATCAGGTCGCGCAGGGTGTCCGGCGACCCGGCCGCGATGACCGAGTGCATGCACTCGCCGGCGCGGCGCTTGCGGTGCAGCACCTGCCGCAGTCCGTACCGCAGCGGGAACGCGATCAGCGCGACGGCCGGGACCGCGTAGAAGACCCACGGCTGCACGTCGAGCGCGCCGAAGAGCAGCCCGGCGAGCGCGACGACCACCGCGGCGATCACGAGGCTGCGGCCGAGGCGGCGGAACTCCTCGGTGCCTTCGCCGAGCACGTGCTGGCTCCACGCGTGGTTGACCGGCAGCGAGCACAGGATCGCGAACGCGGTGCCCGACGCGTGCAGGAAGTAGGGCCGCCCGGTGATGTTGAGGATCAGCAGCGCGCCGGTCACGATGACCAGCAGCGTGGCGACCACGTCCGCGGTGATCACGTAGGCGCGGTACCGGGTCTCCCACGGCTGGGCGGCCGCGCGGGGGGCGGCCTTCTCGCCCGGGCCGACGGCGTGCAGCCGGGCGTGGCCCGCGAGGCCTCGCGTCTCGGAACCCAGGACCGCCTCCCCGAGCGGCATGGGCTTCCGCACCGGCTCTTCCATCCGACCTCCCGCGACGTCCGGCTGGGTGCCGGCGCGCCCCGATCACGCCGACGATTACGCAAAGTAATCGTGCTCTTTGCTCCGCCGACCCCGGCTGGGGTGGCATCTGCCCTGGAATCGGTGACGTTCAGAGTGGTGTTACAAGCCACTCCAAGGAATTTCCCGGTGGTCCGGCGACTCTCCGGCCACGGTTCGATCACGGCGAGATGACGGACCGCGGTCGTTGCTCAGCCGCAAACAACTACTCCTGGTAGCCGGTTAATTGACCACTTCCCAATGTGTTTCATCTAGTAAAACGTAGAAGCTGAAATTGCCCCGTTCGGGGCATTGCCGGAGGGTCGCCCGGCGGCGAGGATTGCTCCCGCCGCACGGTTGTTCCTCACCGGGGCGGCGGCCAGCTGTAGTGCCACAGCCATTGACACCCCGGCCGCGGCTGGTTGGCGAGGGAACCTCGGCGCACTTGCGTCTTTCCGCCCTCCCCGGTGCACCGGGGTTCCCTTCCCACCAAAGAATCTCCACGGCCCGCGGCGACCGCGGGCCGGAATCACGGAACGCACCCGGTGGACGCCTACGCCACCTCGCCGGAGGGCCGGGTGGAAATCTGCTCCGCGATGCGCCGCAACGCCTTCGCCGCCCCGGCCACGTCCCGCTGCGGGAACCGCGCCGCCGGGGCGCTCAGCGAGATCGCCGCGGGCAGGTTGGTCCCCAGCAGCGGCACGGCGACGCACCGCCCGTCGGCCTCGTTCTCCCCGTCGTCCACCGCGTACCCCTGGGCCCGGACCTTGTCCAGCTCGGCGAGGTAGTCCTCGACCGTGACGATGGTGCGTTCGGTGCGCGCCGGCATTCCGGAGCGCTCCAGCAGCTCGCGCACCCGCGCCTCGGGCAGGTGGGCGGTGATCGCCTTGCCCAGTGCTGTGGAGTGCAGCGGGTCGCGGTCGCCGCGGGAGGCGGCCAGCCGCACGCCGCGGCGGCTTTCGATGATGTCGATGTAGATGATGTGGTCGCTGTCCAGCAGCCCGAGGTTCGCGGTCTCGCCGAACTCGTCCCGCACACCCTCCAGCCACGGCCGCACCCGCTCGCGCAGCAGTTCGAGGTGCCGGGACTGCATGCCGAGAAAGCCCAGGCCCAGCCGGCACAAGCCGGTCGCCTCGTCCCGCTCGACGTAGCGGTGGGCCTCCAGCGTCCAGAGGTAGCGGTAGGCCGAGGACTTCGGCATCCCGGTGGCCTCGACCACCTCGTTGAGGGTGATGCCGTCCACCGACTCCTGCAGCAGGTTGAGGATGGCGCACACCCGGTCGACGGCGCGCAGGGAGTAGTCGCGATCTTCGGCGGGGGGAGGTTCGTCGGAGTTCCGGTGCGGCGACAGCGAACTCACCTCGTTTCAGCAGCAGGAGCGAGCGTTTCATGTTACCGCGACCACACCGCTTCACGCAGCCGTCACACCGGATCGGCCTGGCGAACGAGGGGGAGGTGACAGCGGTCTCCCGCGCCAGAGTGACGTGGAACCAGTGCCGGAATGAAACAAAACAGCCCCAGGTTGGAAGCCTTGGGACTGGACGTCAGAGTGGCTTCACCTGGGGCCGGTTTCGGTGGTGGGCGATACTGGGATCGAACCAGTGACCTCTTCGGTGTGAACGAAGCGCTCTCCCGCTGAGCTAATCGCCCCCGTCCGTACGAGAAGGAACTCTAGCGGATAGCCTGCCGGGCACTGCAAACGGGTGGTCTTTGGACCACACGCTGCGGATATGACCCGACACGCTGCGGAGAAGCCCGAGGTGATCGAGGTCGGCCCCGGCCGTGGAGCGATCCAGGTCACGTGCCGGGCGGCGAAGCCACGCTGTCCTGCCCGCGTTAAACCGAGCAGTATGTGTGGGTAGACGATCAGCGAGGCCGGTCCCGCAGGCCGGTACCGCGCGAGCGCGAGTGCGAGAGGTGCCGCGAACCCGTCCGGGTGAAGCCCGGGGATTTCGCGAAGCGAGACGGCGGGTACGTGCGTCTCACACTCGAAGCTCGGCCGAGCGGGCCGTGAAGGGAGACGAAAGGTAAGACGATGCGCAACGACCACGTGACGCTCCGCTCCACAGCGGTGTTCGACCTCCTCGCGCCGCGTGCCCCGGCCGTGCCGGTGAAGGTGGAGCTGCGGTACGACACCCGCGACCCGTACGCGGTCGTCGCGGCGTTCCGCACCGGCCGCGCCGGCTGGGTCGAATGGGTGTACGCCCGCGACCTGCTCGCCGACGGCCTGCTGGCCGAGGCCGGGGACGGCGACGTCCGCATCCGCCCGTCGGTCGAGGACCCCGAGTCGGTGATGATCGAGCTGAACTCGCCGTCCGGGCACGCCGTGTTCGAGGCGTCCGCCCAGGAGCTCGCCGACTTCCTGGACCGCACCTACGACGTGGTGCTGCCGGGCAACGAGCACCTGTGGATCGACATGGACGACGCCCTCACGCACCTGATTCCAAACGATCTTGGATAGCACCCGCGCGGGGGGCGCGGAACACCCACCCCCCTGTTTTCGCGGGTTGCCGGGTCGGATATTGTTCTCTCACACCACGACGACGGGGACCTTCGGAACCCGGAGTCACGGTAGGCGGACGTAGCGCAGCTGGTAGCGCATCACCTTGCCAAGGTGAGGGTCGCGGGTTCGAATCCCGTCGTCCGCTCGGAGGAGCCCACTCGGGCCCGCACGGTGGAGTGGCCGAGAGGCGAGGCAACGGCCTGCAAAGCCGTGTACACGGGTTCGAATCCCGTCTCCACCTCGCGCGATTAGCTCAGCGGGAGAGCGCTACCTTGACACGGTAGAGGTCACTGGTTCAATCCCAGTATCGCGCACCACCTCCGCAGAACGCGACGATCTTCCGATCGTCGCGTTTTTTGCGTTCGGGGTGTTCGCATGACAGCGGTCACGACGGCTGTGACGTGCGGCAAAAGTGCGCCGGAAGGGCCGCGGCGAGCTGTTAGCGTGCTCGGACCCCCACGTTTCCGGAAGGTGCTCGGAAGTGTCCGCCGACCTGTCGTCCGTCATCGCGGCCACCGCGCAGTGGCTGTTGCGCGCGTACCCGCCCGAGCGCGGCCCGCTGAGCGCCGCACTGGCGGAGGCGCAGTGCCGCCAGGCCGCGACGGTGGCCGCGTGGCTGCGGTACCCCACGGCGCTGGACGCGGGGCTCCTCGGGGTCGTCGGGCCCGGCGGGTCCGGGCGGCTGGACTGGGTGGCGGGCGTCGACGTGGTGCCGGGCGAGGACACCGCGTGGCGCACGTGGGTGGACGAGGTCGTCGCCAGCTGGGCGGCGTGCCTGCTCGCGGACCGCGCCCTGGCGGTGGCCGCGGCCGCGACGGTGAGCGGCTCGGTCCACGCGGCGGGCCTCGCGCCGGACTTCCGGCGCCTCACCGACCCAGACCTGCGCGACCGGCAGGCCGCCGTACTGCTGCGGCACCCCGACCTGCTGTCCCCGGTGGCCGACCTGCACCGGGACGACCTGCTGACCCGCCTCGGCCGCGGCGCGGCGCGGGCCGCCTGAGGATTCGTTCCGGACGCGAGCCGCGCCGGCCGCCGCCCGCGACTCCGTAGGCGGACTGACCGAGCGGCGGGCGGCACGCGCAGCCCGACTCCGGTAGGCAGAGTCCGGCCACCTGCACGAGACGAACCTCCCCGCCCACCTCGACGCAAAGCCGCCCTCCCCGCGCAGCCCACTGGGCCACCCGCCTCCCGTAGGCAGAGTCGGCAGCCGCCCACGCCGGACGAACCTGCCCGGCCGGTACGCCCCGCCTGACCGCCCCGAGTCCCGTGGGCGGAGCCGCTCACCCACCAAGGCGAACCTGCCCGACCGGCACGGCCCACGTAGCCGCCCGACCCCCCTGACCGCCCGCCCCCCGTAGGCGAAGCCGCCCACCCACGCCAACGCAAACTCGCCCCACCCGCACGACTCACCTGCCCGCCGGACCCCCTAGGCGAAGCCGCTCACCCACAACGGCGATCCTGCCCGGCCCGCGCCTCCGTGGGCGCCCCTCACCTGACGAGCAAGCCGCCACCGGCGCCGCGCGGACCATCCCCGTCACTCGGGTCCACTGTGGACCTCTCCGGAAAACCGCGTGCGGGCGACCACCCTGGCGGTATCGTCGCCGGATGACCATGACCCAGCTCGCGGCGCTCGGGGGTGTCATCGTGCTCGCCGCGATGGCGCCGGGGCCGGACTTCCTGATCGTCAGCAAGAACGCGCTGGTGTCCGGGCGGCGGGCCGGCATGGCCTGCGCGGCGGGGATCACCACCGGCGTGTTTTGCTGGGCGATCGTGACCGCGCTCGGGCTGGCCGGGTTGCTCGCCGCGTCCGCGGTCGCGTTCACCGTCGTCAAGCTCGCCGGCGCGGCGTACCTCCTGGTGCTGGGCGTCCGGACCCTGCTCACCGCGCGCCGCGGCCGGTACACCGCGCCCGGACCGGCCGCGGGCACGGGCAGCGCGTTCCGCCAGGGGCTGGTGTGCAACCTGCTCAACCCCAAGGTGGCGGCGTTCTTCCTGGCGCTCCTGCCGCAGTTCGTGCCCGACGGCGCCGGGGCCGGCGACCACCTGCTGCTGGCCGTCGTGGCGTCCGGGGTCACCCTCGTCTGGTACCTGGTGCTCGCGAACGTGGTCGGCGCGCTGCGGCGGGTGCTGTCCGCGACTCGGGTGCGACGCGCCATCGACGCCGTGATGGGCACGCTGCTGGTCGGGCTCGGCGTGCGCATCGCGCTGCCGTGATCGCCTTCCCCCAACGAGCGCTCACCCGTACCGCTCCCCCACGAAATCGCTCAACCGCTCGGCGAACACCTCCAGCGTCGCCGCCGCCTCGTGGCGCGCATCCCACGCCGCGGTCAGCTTGATCTCCAACCGGCGCTCGCCCGTGCGCACCCGCAGCGGCACCAGCCCGAACCGCGGGTCGTCCGACACCAGCGCCACGCCCCGGCCCGCCGCCGCGTGTGCCTGCGCCACCGTGCCGTTCGCGGCCTCGATCACCCGCGCGTAGGTCGTCCCCAGCTCCAGCAGCGCCGCGTCCAGCGACTGGCGCGCGGTGAACGCCGGCGGCAGCACGATCACCTGCTCTTCGAGCACCTCCGCGAGCGGCACGCTCCCCCGGCCGCTCCACGGGTGCCGCTCCGGCACGTACGCCCACACCGGCAGCACCGCCAGCCGCCGCGACCGGTAGGGCGCACGTGGCGCGGCCGTGGCGATCGCGAGGTCGGCGCCGCGCGCCAGGGTCTCCACCGCGGACAGCCCGTCCGCGCCCAGCACGTCGATCGTCGGGTCCTCGGGCGCCAGCGTCGCGATGAACGGGGCCACCACGTCGGTCAGGGTCACCGTCGGCGCACCGATCGTGAGGCGGTCGATGCGCCCGTGCGCGTGGAACGTCGCTGCCGTCTTCAGCGCCGCGGCCCGCTCCAGCACGTCCCGCGCGTTCGCCAGCAGGGCCCGGCCGACCCGCGACGGCGTCATCCGCCGCCCGGCGCGGTCGAACAGCTCGGCGCCCAGCTCGTCCTCCAGCTGGCGCAGCTGCCGCGACAGGCTCGGCTGGGTGATGTGCAGCAGCTCGGCCGCCCGGCTGACCGTGCCGGCCTCGCAGGTCACCACGAAGTACCGGAGGTGCCGCAACTCCATATATGCCTCCTGGGCATCAAAATTCTGCCGACCAAGTATTGGACAGCATGACGCGTCGCTCCCGAAACTGGGGCATGACCACGAGCACGAGCACAGGAATCCACCAGCAGCGGCGGCTGGAGACGGCGATCCCGGGACCGCGATCCCGCGAACTGATGGCGCGCAAGGGCGCCGCGGTCGCCTCGGGGGTCGGCACCACGATGCCGGTCTTCGCGGCCGCGGCCGCCGGCGGCATCGTGGTCGACGTCGACGGCAACCACCTGATCGACCTCGGCTCGGGCATCGCGGTCACCACCGTCGGCGCGAGCAACCCGCGGGTCGCGCGCGCGGTGCGGGAACAGGTGGAGGCGTTCACCCACACGTGCTTCATGGTCACCCCGTACGAGGGGTACGTGGCCGTCGCCGAGGCGCTCGGCCGTCTGACGCCCGGCGATCACGAGAAGCGCACGGCGCTGTTCAACTCTGGCGCGGAGGCCGTCGAGAACGCGGTCAAGATCGCGCGGGCGCACACCGGCCGCGGCGCGGTGGCCGTGTTCGACCACGCCTACCACGGCCGCACCAACCTGACGATGGCGATGACCGCGAAGTCCATGCCCTACAAGCACGGGTTCGGGCCGTTCGCGCCCGAGGTCTACCGCGCGCCGCTGTCCTACCCGTTCCGCGACGGCGGGCTGTCCGGGGCCGAGGCCGCGAACCGCGCGCTGGACGTGATCGAGAAGCAGGTCGGCGCGGCGAACCTGGCGGCGGTCGTGATCGAGCCGATCCAGGGCGAGGGCGGGTTCGTCGAGCCCGCGCCCGGTTTCCTGCCCGCGCTGGCCTCGTGGTGCCGGGCGAACGGGGTGGTGTTCGTCGCCGACGAGGTCCAGACCGGGTTCGCCCGCACCGGCGACTGGTTCGCGTGCGACCACGAGGGCGTGGTGCCCGACCTGATCGTGACGGCGAAGGGCATCGCGGGCGGGCTGCCGCTGTCGGCGGTGACCGGGCGGGCGGAGATCATGGACGCCGTGCACGCCGGTGGGCTCGGCGGCACCTACGGCGGCAACCCGCTCGCGTGCGCGGCCGCGCTGGCCGCCATCGAGACCATCGAGCAGGACGGGCTCGTGGCCCGCGCGCGGGAGATCGGCTCGCTGCTGAAGTCCCGGCTGCGCGGGCTGGACGACCCGCGGATCGGCGACGTGCGCGGTCGCGGCGGGATGATCGCGGTCGAGCTGGTGCGGCCGGGCACGACCGAGCCGGACGCGGCGCTGGCGAAGGCGGTCGCAGCGGCGGCCCACGAGCGCGGGGTGATCGTGCTGACCTGCGGCACGCACAGCAACGTCCTGCGTTTCCTGCCACCGCTGACGATCAGCGACGACCTCCTGCAAGACGCGATGGACGTGCTCGGGGAGGCGCTGCGCGCGTAGCGCTCTGGGGGCGCTGGGAGGCGCTCCGCACGGCTGGAGGCAGGCAGCGCCACCGCAGCCGGAGCCCGCCGCGGCGAGGCACGCGGCGCCCTGCCCAGCGGCGACGCGGTGCGCCTCCCCCGGGGACGCGCAGGGCGGCCTGCACTTCCGGGAACGCTGCGCACTCAGCGCTCCCAGGAACGCGATGGGCGCGACCGATCCTCCGGGGGCGCTTCGCACGCCTGCAGGCGA